>NZ_JAUZUV010000011.1:0-87259 GCF_031844265.1 Acinetobacter sp. RG5
GTTCGATTCACATTGCTTTCAGCGATATGGTAATTTGCCGCCAATTCCAGTTGAGTGCTGTAGTTCCGTAAGTAATTGAGCGTTAATAATAACTGATCCTCTAAATCTAAAGTATGAGGACGACCTGATTTCTTTTTGAGTGATTCTGCTTTTTCTAAAACATCTACCATTTCGGTAAAAACTGGTCGAGGTACGCCAACCAGGCGTTTAAATTCAGAATCTGAAAAACGGTTTAATTTCTGATATCTCATGAAATCTATATTGAGGTGGTTTTTACTTTCGCAAGAGGTCTAATATAGACACTTTAAATGGGTTCTAACATCTCTATTTTATTTTATATAAATCATATTTTTATAGTCAAATAAAAAGCCTAACTTAGCTGAATCGGGCTTTTTTAATAATTTACCAAGTTTCACGCCTGTTATTTGAGCAAAGTTCCACGATTTTGTTCAATTTTCATAAACATTATCCTATTTTTCATAATTCATTATTACATCTAATAGAACCGAAATTGGTACATAAAAAATAGGGGAGTTGGTAATCATAAAGAAAGAAAAATAACATTCTATATGTCGCAAATGACAAATAATGAATCGTCTAACAGAATTCAACCTTTAAAATTACAATCCTATTTTTTTGGCAGAGTTGCTTTAAAAAAGCATACATATTGCAAGTTAATTTAATTTTTATTGAAGTTCATCACATAAATATTTAAAAATATTTTCTTTATAAATCAAATGTATTTGAGGCTTTAAAAAAAACGCTGCACAATGAAATCAAAATATTTTGGCATAAATCTAAGATTGAGATTTATGCAGTTGTGCATTTCCGGGGGAAAAGATGTTCACGGCAGAATTGTTGGACGAAGCAAAAAAATTCATGCATCACATGCTGACTAAGGTGGTGGAATATGGCGGTTCAGATTTATTTATTACGGCTGATTTTCCACCTAGTATTAAACATCAGGGCTTAATGAAACCTTTTGGACAGCAGGAACTCACGGCTGAAAAAACCAAGCTGTTTGCCTACAGCTTGATGAATGATAAACAGCGTAAAGAATTTGAAACTGAACTCGAGTGCAATTTTGCCATCACCGTGCCAGGTGTTTCCCGTTTTCGGGTAAATGTGTTTGTACAACAACTCAATGTCGGTATGGTGATTCGTACCATTACTGCAGAAATTCCAAATTTCCAGAAGCTGAAATTACCGGAATCGCTGAAACATGTGATTATGGGAAAACGTGGACTGGTACTGGTGGTCGGTGGAACCGGTTCGGGTAAATCAACTTCACTCGCTGCAATGATTGACTACCGTAATGAAAATTCGGCCGGGCATATCATTACTGTGGAAGATCCGGTGGAATATGTGCATAAACATAAAAAATCCATGATTACCCATCGTGAAGTCGGCGTGGATTGTCACTCTTGGCACAACGCGCTGAAAAATACCTTGCGTCAGGCACCAGATGTGATTCTGATCGGGGAAATTCGCGATACTGAAACTATGGAACATGCGATTGCCTTTGCGGAAACTGGTCATTTGTGTTTGGGAACACTGCACTCCAACAATGCCAATCAGACTTTGGACCGAATTATTAACTTCTTTCCGGAAGAACGCCGGAATCAGTTATTAATGGATTTGTCATCCAATATGAAGGCAATTATTTCACAGCGTCTGATTCGTACTCAAGATGGTAAAGGCCGTCGTGCAGCGATTGAAATCATGTTAAATACGCCACTGATGTCTGACCTGATTTTGAAAGGTGAATTCCACGAATTGAAAGCGATTATGGCGAAATCGCGTGAACTGGGCATGCAGACCTTTGACCAGGCCTTATTTGACCTGTATAACCAGGGTGAAATTTCTTATGAAGAAGCCTTGCGCAATGCCGATTCGACCAATGAACTGCGCTTACAAATCAAGCTGAAAAGTAACCGACAGGACACTACCGTAGCCACAGAGGCAACCCAATTCACCATGATGCAAGAGCCAAAAGCGGAAGAGAAACAAGCAGAGAATACTTCGGTGTCAGAATAAATATTTGCTCAAAAAATCACAGGCAGAATTTTCTGCCTGTTTTTTTATTGATCTTATTTATTATTCGATTCAATCCATAAAACTAGACGGTTTTACGTTGCACCACCAGCTTAAAATAAACAATACTGCTTAAGATTAAAATACCGCATAGCATAAAAGCAAACTGATAACTGTAAGCTGCAATGATGGCACCAATCAGTAGTGAACCGATGGCAATACCCAGGTCATAAAACGTATAAAAAGTTGAAGTTGCATAGCCAATTCGATGCTTGGGCGCACATTGAATCGCCAAAGTTTGAATACACGGCTGCACACTACCAAAGCCCACGCCAACCATGACTGCAGCTAGCATAAATCCCCATAAACTCTGGATCTGGCTCAGTAAAAATAAACCCGAACTAAAAGCCAGCAATGCCGGATAAATCACATATTGCGGGCCTTTACGATCATAAATCTTTCCGGTGATCGGCCGTAAGCTCATCATGGAAATCGCAAAAACCACAAAGAATAAACCTGCATAGGCCATTAAATCCTTGCTGGCTGCGAAGGGTGCGATAAAAGACATGATGCTCGCATAAGAAAAAGAAATCAGCATGGCCAATACTGCGACAGGCAGCACTTTCTTTTCCACAAAATCTGTCAGCTCAAGCGAGGTTTTCTTATTGGTATTTTTGATGATTTTTTCAGGTTCTTTGACCGGAATCAAAAAACAGAAGGCAAATCCGATAAAAACCAAGACGATCAATAGCATACTGACCTGAAAATAAGACCAGTATTCCATCAGGCTTAGACCTATTAACGGACCTAAGACAATCCCCAGATTAACCGACATGACAAAATAGCCCATGCCTTCACCTTTACGCTGCTCCGGAATAAACTGGTTCACAACAGGCACGCAAACTGTAGTCAAGATACTGAACCAGATGCCGTGTAAGAAACGGATGATAAACAGAATCGTGAGCTGATCTGCCAACAGATAAGTAAGTGAAAATAAGCTAAAGAACACTTCAGAAATAATCAGGGTTTTACGCACCCCGAATTTTTCGATAATTAAACCGCTAAAAGGTCGCACTGCAATGGCAGACACCATAAACAAGGTCATAGCCAGACCTGCCTGAGTCAGGTTGCCGCCTAATTCTTTTAAGATGTATATTGGCAAAATTGTGGTTTGCGCAAAATAGAAAATAAATAAAAATAGGTTGTTGGCCAGACAAAGGATAAATGACTTGGTCCATAGTGGCGCTGCAATGGCATTCATGATTTTCCTAAAATGATATGCTGTGAGACGCTGGGCTCAGCATGGGAAATTATTGTTATAAATAAGCGCGACCTATTCAGGAGCGAAGCAGATATGAGCAAGACTTTAGGGAAAATAAGTGAAAAATACAATGATATTTCATGATAAATACATGAAATTTAATTTGAACTGGAAAATGCAACGACGGATCTACAATAAAAAATCAGCCCGGAGGCTGATTTTTTTTCAAGTTAAAATGGCTTATAGGCCAGCTTCATATTCTGTATTGGAAAGCAGCTTTTCGACATCTGCTATATTGTCTGGCTTGATTTTATAGATCCAGCCTTTGCCGTATGGGTCATCATTAATAAAATCAGGATCATCTTCAAGATCAGGATTGATTTCAACCACTACGCCAGACACCGGTGCATGAATATCGGAAGCTGTTTTAACTGATTCAACCACGCCAGCTTGTTCGCCCGCAGTGATATGTGAATCAAGATCTGGTGCTTCTACATAGACTAAATCGCCTAACGCATCCTGTGCATGGTCGGAAATACCGGTCACAACAAGATCACCCTCAATGCGCACCCATTCATGTGTACTTGCGTACTTTAATTCTGCAGGATGATTCATTGATAACTCCTTAAAAATCTTAAGATCATTTTTGACATGTTTTATACATTCTTTTTAAGCAAAACAAAAGGCTTATACTTCCTTATAAATAAGGATCTTTGCGCCAGTTGCTCGGGCTGCGACCACTCCAGCGTTTAAATGCCCTGCTAAAATTGGCGACATCACTATAACCCAGTTCATCGGCAATCTGTTCCAGAGTGAAATCTGTCCGGGATAATAACGAGGTGGCATGCCGGTAACGCACTTCATCGACGAGTGTAGAAAAGGAGGTACCTTCGGCGGCGAGTTGACGTTTTAAGGTGCGGTCAGACATGTGCAAGCGATCCGCCACATTTTCAATACTCAGATAATGCTGCTCGGCATGGGTCAAGATATCTCGGACACGCATGGCTATCCGGTGCCGTTCACCCAGGGCAGAAAGTTCTGCTTCACATTGGTTAATCGCAATCTGGCTGGCAATTGGGTCGGCATGTACCAGCTTGTTCATTAGGTAGCTTTTATCAAAGCTCAGAATTAAATGCGGCTGTTCAAAGCGGAACTGATGGGTAGGGAACTTCGCCATAAAGCGTTCGAAACCTTCCGGCTTCTTAAAATCGAAGTCGATTTCTCCCGTTGCATCGTTAACGCCTGTAATGGCTTTGGCCATACTGATCAGACCAATCATCAAGGCAATGGAAATTTCGGTGCGCAGCGGTTCAAGCTGAATATCGGTTTGCAGCTGTACCGTGGCTTTAGCACCAAAAGTCGAGAAAAACAGTTGCAGGAAGGGTAAACGAAGTTGAATAAATCGATTCGCCAGTACCAGCGCATCGGTAATATTATTCGCCGTCATAATGGCATAGCCAATAAAGCCATGAATCGAGATCCGCATCTGTGTGCCGAGATGATAGCCCAAGGTCGGTTCGCCGGTCAGTTTCAGGGCATATTTCACCAGTTCGTTGGCGACAGGGGTTGGAATACGAAAATCAGGATCTGCCAACTGTTCACTGGTCAGGCCAAAAGGTTGGAAAAGCGACTCATTATTATAACCCCAGCGGGAAATGACATCGAGAAGCAGGAGACCGTAAACACCTGGAATTCCTTGGTCTTGGCGTGGAGCAATTGTTTTCATGCGCGATCCGTTGCACTCATTCAAATTTTTTTATTTATAAATAGATATTGGCATGAAGCCGCCAAATTTTTCATTAAAATTGTTGGACAAAATTTTGGCGATTGTGACTCTGCCACTGGCAGATTAGCCTGAATTCAGCATTAAAATCAATTTAAACCACATAATTTTATTGATGAAATTAAAATTATTTTATTGAATAAGTCGCATCCCAGCATCTGTTTGCTCAGGACAGGACGATTGGTCTAGTTTTATTAATCATTGAACAGGACTTCTTCAGAGAGCTTTCAGAACTAGAGAGAGATGTCATTTCATAAGATACCAGATAGATGGCAACTTGCTGTTCATCTGTAGAGAAAATTTTACAAAGAAAGGTCTGGGCAAAGTTTTCCTTTTTCCAGACCTGTTCAATATTAAGGACGAGCAAATCATTAGAAGTTTTGAAATCTTCTAGAGATCATATTATTCATGATCTTTTGATGCTTTGACCTGTTGCTGAATCAGCATGCCACCAGTTTGACGCTGCCAAAGTTGGGCATAGATGCCATTTAATGCCACCAGTTCATCATGCGTGCCTTGCTCGGCGATTCGACCTTGATCCAGTACAATCAGACGATCCATCTGGGCAATGGTAGACAGGCGATGCGCAATTGCAATCACGGTTTTACCTTGCATCAAGTCGTCCAGACTGTTCTGAATGGCGGCTTCGACTTCAGAATCCAGCGCACTGGTCGCTTCATCCAGAATCAGAATCGGCGCATCTTTCAGGAATACACGTGCAATTGCAATTCGCTGACGCTGTCCGCCGGAAAGTTTCACGCCACGTTCACCGACATAGGCTTCATAGCCTTTTTTGCCACGCAAATCCGTCAGATTAGGAATAAATTCTTCTGCTTTGGCTTTACGCACAGCTTCAAACATTTCTTCATCAGTCGCATCTGGACGACCATATTTAATGTTTTCCGCGACAGTGCGATGTAGCAGTGAAGTATCTTGAGTCACTAATGCAATATTCTTGCGCAAACTGTCCTGAGTCACATCGTCAATATCCTGACCATCAATCAAGATACGACCCTGGTTAATATGATAAAAATGCAGCAACAGTTGAATCAGGGTAGATTTCCCTGCACCTGAACGGCCGACAATACCAATTTTTTCACCTGGGCGAATGGTCAGATTAAACTGATCAATCACGTTTTTATCATTATAGGCAAAGCTGACATTTTCGAATTTAATTTCACCGTGATTGAGCTGTAGCTCTTTGGCACCCGGTTTATCTTCAATGGCAATTTTGCGGCCTAAAGTTTTCATACCATCCTGAATGGTACCGACATTTTCAAACAGGGCAGAGGTCTGCCACATCATAAATTCGGCAATACTGTTCAGTTTCAGTACCATTGCCGTAGTTGCGGCAATAATGCCTAGCTCGGCTTGACCTTCCATCCACAGCCAGATCGCGGTACCCAGTACGCCGCCATATAACACTACACTCAGCAGTAAAATACTGATTTCGTATTGAGCACCCAGACGCATCTGTTTATATACCGTTACCATAAATTCCTGCATTGAGGTCTTGGCATACTGACTTTCACGGCCGGCATGAGCAAACAGCTTCACGGTCTGAATATTGGTATAGGCATCCGTAATACGCCCGGTCATGACGGCACGGGCATCCGCTTGAGCATTGGAAATTTTGCTCAAACGTGGAATGAAATAACACGCTGCACAGATAAACAAGGCTAGCCAGACCATCAATGGAATGATCAGCAAGGGTGAAATTGCACCTAAGACAATATTAATCGTGATGAAATAAATCAGCACATACGCCAGCATGTCACCCAGAATGACCCAGAATTCGCGTACTGCCAGAGCCGTTTGCATGACTTTGGCAGATAATCGTCCGGCAAAATCATTGTGGAAAAAATCCAGGCTCTGTTTCATCAGCAGATTATGAAAGCGCCAGCGTAAACGCATCGGGAAATTGCTATACAAAATCTGATGCTTAATTAGGGATTGGGCGCTAGCGAAAAAAATATTGGCCAGAAGAACAATACTCAGTAAGGTTAAATTGCTAGCATGCTGTTCCAGAAAAGTATCGGGCTGGCTTTTACTGAGCCAGTTCACCAGCTCACCAATTTTTGAATACAGAAAAGCTTCGAAGCTGGCAGCACCGGCAGTACACAGTACCAGAATCAGCAAATAACGGCGGACTCCATAGGCTGCCTGCCAGACAAATGGAAAAAACTTGGTCGGTAAAGGTTGGTTCAGATTTTTGGTGGGATAGGGGTCAACCAGTCTTTCAAGCCATCGAAACATTATCGTACTCTTATCATGCATTTTGCTTTTCGGGAATTATAAAGGATTCTGTTTTTTTAAGCCCGTAATTGGGTGAAATTGCCACAAAATGATTCACTCAATTAAAACTTGGATTATAAAAATTAAACTAAAGCCAGATTTATGCCAGTCAGGTTTTAAATAGATGAGGAAATAAAAAAGCCTGAAATGCAGCAGCACCTCAGGCTTGAGATTGGATGACTTGTGTTTAAGTAATAATAGAAGACGGTTGAGTAAATGCTTCCTTTAAATCAAGACCTGAAGGCGCTTGATACACTTTTAAACCAAATTCCGGAATAATCGCCAGCAGATGATCCATGATATCCGACTGGATATTTTCATACTCGACCCAGGCGGTGGTATTGGTGAAGGCATAAATCTCTAACGGTAAACCTTCACTGGTCGGCTGCAATTGGCGCACCATCAGGGAATGATTTTTACTAATGCCCGAATGCTGTTGCAGATAAAATTCTACATAGGCACGGAAAGTTCCCAGATTGGTGAGACGGCGCTGGTTATATTGCGAATGATGGCTCAGTTGCAGATTAAATTGTTCCAGTTCCTCTGATTTGGTATTCAGATATTGATCCAGCAAAATAAAATTTTTCAGCTTATTCTGTTCTTCAGCCGACATAAAATGTACGCTGCTTTGATCAATATGAATCGAGCGCTTGATCCGGCGCGCACCGGCTTCCTGCATACCACGCCAGTTTTTAAAGGTATCCGTCACCAGTTTATTGGTCGGAATCGTGGTCACTGTTTTATCAAAGTTCTGTACCGTAATGGTATGTAATGACATATCAATGACATCGCCATCCGCGTTCAGCGAGGGCATTTCGATCCAGTCGCCAATACGCACCATGTCATAGGATGAAATCTGAACCGACGCCACCAGCGACAAAATGGTATTTTGAAAGACCAGCATCAACACCGCGGCCATGGCACCGAAGCCAGCCAGCAAGGTAAAGACATCCTTTTTCAGGAAAGTGCCGAGAATCATCAGGCCACAGACAATAAAGATAATCAGCTTGACCAGCTGCAAATAACCTTTAATCGGTTTGTTACGTGACTTGGGATTACGCTGATAGACCAGGTTAAAAATATTCAGTAATTCACCAAGAGCTAAGGCAATCGTCAGGAAAATAAAAGCCTGTGCCCCCATTTGCACAAAGGACTCAACCTTGTCAGATAAATGCGGTACCGTGGTAATCCCGTTCATGATCACCACTGCCGGAACAATATTGGCAATCCGGCGAATCACGCTATGCTCAGCAAAAATCTGATTATTGGCAAAAGGCATTCTGGAAATCAGTTGACGAATTCCGCGTACCACAATCTGTTTGGCAAATAGATTGGCAAGAATCGCCAGTAAAATCACAATACTCAGTGAAGATAGCATTTCCAGCCATGGGTACTGATCTGCCCATTCTTGAATATTCCGAATAAAATTAAACTGTTCCAAACGATCTTTCTCTTTAATCAAAAATTTAGGTCAAGTTTATAGTTTTGGATCAGATTTTTTAATATTGAATAACTTTTTAAAACATATCTATTGGTCAAAATCATTCAATAAAAGCGCATAAAAATGAAAAAACCGGCGAATTCGCCGGTTTCTAATCTTCGATATTTCAGTAATGATAACGCGATGCTTACCACATCAAATCATCAGGAATAACATAAGCAGCATATGGATCTTCTTCATCGGTGGTTTCTTCATTTTTCTCTGAATTATTCACAATGATAAAGCCCTGCATTTTCGCATTAATACGATCTGCCAGAGCTTTAGGCAAAAACGCGTAGCTATCATTTTCACGTGCAATCACCAGACTGCCTGCCACCAGTGCATTATAGATTTGCTGGTTTAAATAGACCTTTTTGATTTTGCTGTCATCAATAAACTGATATACCGCATCGCCGTCAGTATCACGGATTTTATGTTGGTTAATCATTTGCATGATTGCGGCTTTCAGCTCTTTTTCCTGCAAAGCTGCTTTTTTCTCTTGCTCAATTGCCTGATCTTTGGCCATTTTTTGCTGTTTGTCTTGTTCAATCTTGGCCTTGATTTCAGCCTCGGTACCGTCACCGGTGCGTTTTTCATGCACAGCCTGTTTAGACAGTTTTTTGGCTTTTTTATTATCGACCAATCCTGCCTTTAACAATTGTGCCTGCAATGCATTTTTAACCATGAGAATGTCCAGATATTAGTCGTGTTGATGTCGATAACGTAAATAAATCACCCAATACGTGAGACTGAGAACCAGACTCAGCACTGCCGGGATCAGGAATGCATTTAATTTTAAATAAGGATATAGCCAGCTGGCAAGAATGCCACCGCTTAAAAAACCGAGCAAAATAAGCAGATGCAAAACCACGCGTCGTGATTCTACCTCCAAACCGCGCAACCGGTAGCCCATCGCTAAGCCGAGGTCAGTCAGTACGCCAGATAAATGCGTGGTGCGAATAATGGCACCTTTATAATGACTGACCATGGCATTTTGCACACCCATGGCAACACAGGCCCATAACAAGGCATAACGCGGGAAATAGGGCAATAATAACCAGCAGATCAAAATAAAAATAGCCACCAGGCTTAAAGGGTAACCATAAAGCTGCCCCAAGCGAAAGTGGCTATTTCCAAGAATCAGTCCGCTATAGGATGAACCAATGACATAGCAGAGTGTGACCAGAAAGAGATACAACATCTGTTCTGGTTGCCAGTTTAGCAGGGCCATGGCCAGCATACTGACATTACCGGTCATATGTGAAACAGACTGGTGAAGTACCGTCACCAGACCCAGGACGTTAATCATGCCGGCATTGACCGCAAGAAAAAACGCCCCTAATTGTACCCAGGTAGGTAAACGCTGTAATGGCATAACAAAATCATTGGCTAAACATATTGATTAATCAATATAAAATCAATTTGATGCGCGGTCTACTGCTGCAGTAAATAAAACATCAGTCGATGAGTTTAGCGCGGTTTCAGTAGAATCCTGCAATACGCTGATGACCATACCAATGGCGACCACTTGCATGGCGATATCCGAAGAAATACCAAACAGGCCACATGCAACTGGAATCAATAGTAATGAACCGCCTGCAACACCTGAAGCGCCACATGCCGAAACGGTTGCCACCACAGAAAGAATGAGCATAGTGCTGAAATCGACGCTAATCCCCAAAGTATTTACAGCCGCCAATGACAATACAGTAATGGTCACAGAAGCACCTGCCATGTTGATCGTAGCACCCAGAGGAATTGCGATACTTGAAGTCGATTCTTTAACACCCAGACGTTTTGCCAGATCCAGATTGACTGGAATGTTGGCTGCTGAACTACGGGTAAAGAAAGCGGTAATGCCACTTTCGCGCAAACAGGTGAATACCAGTGGATACGGGTTGTTGCGTGTCATTAAGGCAACCAGAAGCGGATTAATTACCAGTGCAACGAAAACCATCGTTCCGAGCAACACAGCAAGTAAATGTACGTAACTGGTCATCGTATCCAGACCAGATTCAGCAAAAGTCACTGCAACCAGACCAAAAATACCCAAAGGTGCAAAGCTGATCACTAAACGAATCACATAGTTCACTGCAAAGGCTGCATCATTCAAAAGCGTCTTGGTGCTATCCGATGCATGACGGAAAGCGATGCCTAATGCCACTGACCAAGCCAGGATGCCAATAAAGTTTGCTTCAGCAATTGCAACAACCGGGTTGGCGACAAAGCTGAGCAGCAAATTCTTCAGGATTTCTACCAAACTGCCAGGAGGCTGCAAGTCAGCCTGTGCAGCAATATCCAGGAACAGCGTACTTGGAAATAAGATGCTCGACACCACAGCGCTCAGTGCAGCAAGGAACATACCGACCGCATACATCAGCATAATCGGCTTGATGGCGGCGTTAGATTGGCCCACTTTAAAATTCGCGATAGAAGCTAAAACTAAAATGAAAACCAGAATCGGTGCAACAGACTTCAAGGCTTTAATAAACAGGTCGCCCAATAGGCTTAATGAGGGAGTAGCTTCGGGAAATACCACAGCCACACCCACACCTAAAATAATGGCGATGATGATTCGAGAGACTAAGCTCATGCGCATAAGGGCAGAAAACATAAGGTTGCCTTGTGAAAATTACGAGGGCTAAATTTGGGAAAAAGTTGCGCTATTTTATACTTAATTTAAACAAGGCTTAAAATATATTTTCATATTAAAACCAAGATATTGATATTATTGATATATTCTAAAATTAACGGGTTTAAAACATTGCTTATATTGAAGAAAAACTTCTTAAAATGATGAATAAATCAGCATATTTAAAATTGTATTCATGAAATAAATATCAAAGTTAAATAGATAAATTCAAATTATATTTGAAAATTCAAAAAATATTGGAGCTATGACCGGTTTGAATCTCCGGCCATAAGTTCCAGTATCTGCTGTCTTAAATCATATAATCTTTATGCTGCTCAAAGATCTCTGGCGCCAGGTCCTGAATCGCCTGAAAATGGGTCAGATAAATGCGCCCGCTCAAATGCGTCATCAATTTAGAAGCTTGCAGCTTGTCCATGACCGGACCTTTGACTTCGGCAAAATGCAGACGAATATCCAGTTTGGCCAGTTCCGCATTTAAATCTTCCAGCATTTCCAGGGCACTCAGATCAATCGCACTGATGCTGGAACAGTTGATAATCACATGTTGTAGCTGGTCATTCAGGCTGATCTCATTGATCAGATAACCTTTGAAGCTATTGGCATTCAGAAACGTCAGATTCTCATCAATCCGTAGTGACAGCACCCGGTCGGAGGTACTGACCTGATGCCGCTGAATATTACGAAAATGCTGGGTTCCTTCGACCAGACCGACAACTGCAATATGCGGACGGCTGATTCGCCATAACATCAGAACAAAGGTCGACACGATTCCAATAATCAAACCGGTGGAAATATCAATCAGGACCACGCCCAGAAAAGTAATCCACATGGCAAGGCCATCTGCCTTGGAATAGCGCCAGGCATCAAAAAATGGCTGGAAATTAACCAGCTTCCAGATGGAAACAATAATCGTCGCGGCCAGAATGGTCAGCGGTAGATCTTCAAAAAATCCGGTAAAGAACAGGCTCACAAAAATAATCAGAATAGAGGATAAAACACCGGCCATAGGTGATTTGGCACCGGCATCGGCATTCACCACCGTCCGCGACAGGCTGCCCGTTACCGGAAAAGCTGAACTCACGCCTGCACTGATATTGGCCAGACCGAGTGCGATCAGCTCCTGATTACTGTTTAAATGACTGCGTTGCTGTAAGGCTGTCGCTTGAGCAATCGACAAGGATTCCACAAAACTGATCATGGCGATCATGCTGGCACCCGGTAACAAGGTCATCACCAATTCCCAGTTCCAGTGTGGAAAAGACAAGGGTGGAAAACCGGAAGGAATTGCACCGACCGTCTTAATACCCTGAAGCTTTAAATCCAGAAAGACAATCGCTGCAATGCCGAGACATACCAGAATCAGGGGCACTGCACGTACCAGAAAATCTGTAGAGCCGATCCGGCTTTGTACAGCCTGAGATTTTAATAACTTGGGCAAATAGATTAGCAGACCGATAGAGAGCAGGCCGAAAATCAGGCTCGGCACGTGCAGCAACGGGAAATATTGCAGCAAACTGCTGACAAACTCCGGAAGATTATTGGCTTTTAAAGGAAGATCGACCAAAAACTTTAACTGCCCAAACGCAATCAATAAGGCAGAGGCAATAATAAAGCTTTGAATCACGGGATGACTGATCAACTGGATCAGAAAACCAAAACGGAATAATCCCAAAAGCAGGGAAATAATCCCGACCATCAGTGCCAATAAGGTCGCAGCTTCGATATAGACCGGTGAGCCGACTTCAAAAAGTGGATTGAGCGTAGCAAAAGTCATCATGGAAATGATGGCTACCGGGCCAATCGATAAAGTCGAACTCCCACCGAGCAGGGCATAAATGATCATCGGCAGGATGCTCGCATATAAACCCATGATCGGCGGCAATCCTGCCAGCATGGCATAGGCCATCCCTTGAGGCACCAGCATTGCCACCACAATCAGGGCAGCCAGCACATCAGACTTAAATTTGACCGGCGTGTAGTGGCTTAACCATGCCCAGGCAGGCAGTTTATGCAGAAGTTTAGACTTGGAATTTGGCATAAAAAGGTCTAAATCACAAATATAGATATATTATGCACAAATTCTGCTAAGAAGTCTTAGCTGATCTAGCTTCTTGATGATTCATGTTTAAAATGAATCATCTGGGTCAGTCACGTATCATTCGAAAACTTATGATCGTGATCTTAATGATTTAAAACGACATCAATAAGAGTTTAAAGAAATTCATCTTGATGACTGAAAAAAGAAAGATTCTTTATTTAGCTGGATTGCCGCAATACAATCGATAAAGGGTATTTAAGACCACAATCAAATTTTGATCTTTAATTGAATAATAAATCTGTTTGCCATCGCGCCGGGTATCTACCACATCGCTTTTACGCAGCATCATGAGCTGTTGGGAAAGAGTCGGCTGTTTAATCTCAGTTATTTCCTCAATTTCTGAAACATTCAGTTCCGCTTGAGACAGATGACATAAAATAAGAAGACGGTCGGTATTGGCCAGAGATTTTAAAATGCCAACGACCTGTTCTGCTGAATCGCGCATAGTCGTGATTTCAAAATCGGTTTTCATTCAATATGTCCATTATAAAGTTACAGCCCGCTAATTATACGGGTCTTAGCCCGTAATACCTTGCTAAAAACAGTTAAGTTTTATGGTTTTTAATGAATTGAATTATCAATTAAAATTATATTTTAAATATTGATAGATAAGATAAATTTATTGCATAGTGCAGAAAGTATTTTAGTTCACATTCGTGCAATGAAGTGCAAGTTTCATCAAACATCTACAAAGCAAAAAAATGCTTGTATGATGTTTAAGCGACTTGAACCAATAACATCAGGGATATCATCATGAGTACAGATTCAGCTTTTCCAACACCGAATAATTTAGGTATAGCGGTTTATAGTAATAATGCAGACGCGATTGGAAATACACCGCTTGTTCGTATTAATCGTGTGATTTCCGCTCCGGCCACGGTACTTGCGAAAATTGAAAGCCGTAATCCGGCATTCTCAGTCAAGTGTCGTATTGGTGCAGCGTTGATTAATGATGCTGAAAAATCTGGCAAGCTCAAATCCGGTATGCATATTGTCGAGCCAACCAGCGGCAATACCGGTATTGCATTGGCTTTTGTTGCGGCAGCCAAAGGTTATGACATTACTTTGACCATGCCTTCAAGCATGAGTATTGAACGCCGTAAGGTGGTGAAAGCATTGGGTGCCAATCTGGTATTGACTGATCCGGCCAAAGGCATGAAGGGCGCGATTGAAGAAGCACAACGTCTAGTCAATGAAAATCCTGAACTGTACTACCTGCCACAACAGTTTGAAAATCCGGCCAACCCTAAAATTCATGAAGAAACCACGGGCCCAGAAATCTGGGAGGCGACTGCGGGCAATGTCGATATTCTGGTCGCAGGTGTCGGAACGGGTGGAACCATTACTGGTATTTCACGCTACTTTGAAAAGGTAAAAAATAAGCCTTTATATTCAGTGGCGGTGGAACCCGCTGAGTCTGCGATTATTGGTCAGGCCAAACGCGGTGAAGACATTACACCTGGACCACATAAAATTCAGGGGATCGGTGCCAACTTCATTCCGGGCAATCTGGATTTGGACCTCGTTGATGAAGTGATTGCCATTAATAGCGCAGATGCACTCGAGTGGGCACGTAAAACGGCTGCTCAGGAAGGTATCCTGGTCGGTATTTCAAGTGGCGCGTCTATGGCAGCAGCAGCCCAATTGGCGGCTCGCTCTGAAAATGCCGGTAAAAATATTGTGGTGATTTTACCAGACGGTGGTGAACGTTACCTGTCTTCGATCTTGTTTGAAGATATTTCTGCCGAATAACATCGATGCATTCAATATTTTAAATACTGTTAGACAAGCTCGAAGTCATCTTCGAGCTTTTTTATTGGGTGATTTTAAATCGCAGCAGGACGCTACATTTTTTAAAATAGTCAGATGAAGGACTTGACCTTACCATGATGGGAATGTTTAAGCTATAAGCTCAACAGTGAGTCGAGGCATGGAGATGGACATGGCAGAACAAGATAGCAACCGCTTATATGAGCAGCAGGTGCAGATTGGCGGTATGACCTGTGCCTCCTGTGTCGCTCGCGTGGAAAAAGCCTTGAAAAAAATTGAAGGTGTAGACGAGGCATCTGTCAATCTGTCGACTGAAAAAGCCTTTATCAAAAGCCGGCAGCCGATTGCTGCCGCTGCGCTGGTTCAAGCAATTGAAAAATCCGGTTTTGATGTGCCGATGCAGCAGTTTGATTTGAACATTGAAGGCATGACCTGTGCATCCTGTGTGGCTCGCGTAGAAAAAGCCCTAAAAAAAGTGGAAGGCGTGTTGGATGCACAAGTGAATCTGGCCACTGAAAAGGCGCATGTGAGTGCGATCAATTCTGTGCCATTGTCCAAGCTGACTCAAGCCGTGCAAAAAGCCGGTTTTGATATTCAGAGCGATCGCATTGAACTGGCTATTGAAGGCATGACTTGCGCTTCATGTGTGGCACGTGTGGAAAAAGCTTTAATGAAAGTAGAAGGTGTCAGCGAAGCACAGGTCAATCTGGCCACCGAAACTGCCTGGGTGAAAGCCTCGCATGCCCAGATTCCGGCCTTGATTGCTGAGGTGGAGAAAGCCGGTTATCAGGCCACCATAAAATCTGGTAGGGATATGTCGACAGATAGCCATGATGCTTTTCAGGAAAAGAAAGCCAATGAAACGGCACAACTGAAACGAGATTTATGGCTTGCAGTCATTCTGACAGCGCCTGTATTTATTCTGGAAATGGGCTCGCATCTGATTCCGGCATTTCATCATTTTATTGCCCATACGCTGGGAACCCAGAACAGCTGGTATCTGCAGTTTGTGCTGACCACTTTGGTGCTGATGATTCCGGGACGGCGTTTTTATCAGCATGGGATTCCGGCATTATTACGTCTGGCACCAGATATGAATTCTCTGGTCGCAGTCGGAACCATTGCAGCTTACGGATTTTCCTGTATTGCGACCTTTTTTCCGGAGCTGTTACCGCAGTCCACTGTGCATGTGTATTTTGAAGCGGCCGCCGTTATTGTCGCGCTGATTTTACTGGGGCGTTATCTGGAAGCCAAAGCCAAAGGTAAAACCTCGGAAGCGATTCAGTATCTGGTGGGCTTGCAACCGAAAACGGCCCGGGTAGAACAGAATGATCACTGGGTTGATCTGGCAATTTCCGATGTGCAACAAGGAATGTTGATTGAAATCCGTCCGGGTGAAAAAGTCGCTGTCGATGGTGAAGTCGTTACCGGACAAAGTTATATTGATGAAGCGATGATTAGCGGTGAGCCTTTACCCGTGGCCAAACAGGCCGGTGATCAGGTGGTCGGCGGTACGGTAAACCAGAACGGAACCTTGCAAATCAAGGCGACTAAGGTCGGCCAAGATTCGGTACTGGCGCAGATTATTCAGATGGTAGAACAGGCGCAAGGCTCAAAACTGCCAATTCAGGCGGTGGTCGATAAAGTGACTTTATGGTTTGTGCCGGCTGTTATGGCACTGGCGGCCTTAACCTTTATGGTCTGGTTCCTGTTTGGGCCTGAGCCGAATCTGACCTACGCATTGGTAAATGCAGTCGCCGTACTGATTATTGCTTGTCCATGTGCGATGGGACTGGCGACTCCTACTTCAATTATGGTCGGCACTGGCCGTGCAGCAGAACTGGGCGTGTTGTTCCGTAAGGGTGAAGCTTTACAGTTACTGCAGCAAACCAAAGTCGTCGCGCTGGATAAAACCGGAACCTTAACTGAGGGAAAACCGCTGCTGACCGACTTTGAAGTCACTGCAGATTTTAATCAGCAGACCGTATTACAGCTCGTCGCTTCAGTGGAGGCCAAGTCAGAACATCCGATTGCCCACGCCATTGTTCAGGCTGCTCGTGAGCAAGAACTGGAACTGAGTAAAGTGACCGATTTTGATTCGATCACTGGTGCAGGGGTAAAAGCACAGGTTGCTGGTCAGCAGCTGCATATCGGTGCAGAACGTCTGATGCAGGACTTGGGCTTAAATGTCGATCTGTTTAGAGCCACTGCACAAAAGCTCGGTGATCAGGGTCGTAGTCCTTTATATGTAGCGATTAATCAGAAACTGGCTGCGATTATTGCAGTAGCCGATCCGATTAAACCAACTACTTATAGCGCGATTCAGGCCTTGCATGACCAAGGTCTTAAAGTGGCGATGATTACTGGTGATCATCAGCATACCGCGCAGGCGATCGCCAAACAGTTGAAAATCGATCAGGTGATTGCGGAAGTTTTGCCGCATGAAAAAGTCGATGCAGTACGACAACTCCAGCAGCAATACGGCGTGCTCACTTTTGTTGGGGATGGAATCAATGATGCACCGGCATTGGCCCAGGCCGATGTCGGTATGGCGATTGGAACCGGTACCGATGTCGCGATTGAAGCAGCCGATGTGGTGTTGATGTCAGGCAATTTACAGCATGTGGCTACAGGCATTGGTTTAAGTCAGGCGACCATGCGCAATATTAAACAGAACCTGTTTTGGGCCTTTGTCTACAATATTGCCTTAATTCCGATTGCCGCGGGTGTGCTTTATCCATTTTGGGGTATATTGTTATCGCCAATGTTTGCCGCAGGTGCGATGGCGTTGTCCTCCGTGTTTGTCGTCAGCAATGCCTTGAGATTAAAAGCCTATCAACCGGTGCAGTTTAAGGAGTCAGTATGATGAATATTGGTCAGGCGGCAAAACGTTCTGGCATCTCTGCGAAAATGATTCGTTATTATGAAGACATTGGTTTGTTGCCGGCTCCGAAACGCAGTGATACAGGTTATCGGGTTTATAGTGATGCGGATATTAAAATCTTAAGTTTTATCCAGCATGCACGTGAACTGGGATTTTCTTCAGAGCAGATGAAAGAGTTACTCGGCCTGTGGTTGAACAGCTCACGCCAGAGTAGTGAGGTCAAACAGCTGGCACAAAAACATATCCAGTTTTTACAACAGAAAATTGCCGATATGCAGCATATGCTATTAATTTTACAGCAATCGGTTGAGCAGTGTGCCGGCAATGAACAGTCTGATTGCCAGATTTTAAAACAGATTGAACAGGGTGTCGGAACTGAACAGCACTGACATGCGCTGTATTCACATCAATTTTTAAACCGATCCTATGGAGCTAAACATGAAATTCCGTATTGAAAATATGACTTGTGGTGGCTGCGCGCGCAGTGTCACGGCTACGATTAAAGATCTGGATGAAAATGCCACTGTGAATATTGATGTGGCGACTAAGCTAGTTGAAGTTGAATCGACAGTCAGTGAGTCTGAGATTGTGGCAGCTTTAACCGAAGATGGTTTCCCGCCTGTGGCAGCCTGATCATTGTTGAGTTAGATCGCGAAAGTGATCTTATGAACTCATACAACCAAATAAAAAAATCCCTGATCGAATCAGGCATTTTTTTATTATAGTGATTATACCGATGAGATTTTATCTGGCGTCATGAGTGCCTGATTAATATAAAGTTTAATTAAACGTTCACGTGACCCAATTGCTTTTTGGTAATTGGTCGAATTTAATAACAGCGAAGCGCCATAGGTGACTGTCCAGATATAAGATAAATAATCGCGAATCGACATGGCACTTTCTAGAGCCACCAGATAATCATGGGTGATGTCTTTAATCCGGATAATCCGTTCTTCACGAATACGATAAAGCTCCTGAAATAACTCTTTCAGATTTTTTTCGTTATTGGTTAAACGTTCTTCAATGACATGCAACAGGATGGTTCGGTTTGAATTGAGCATGTGATAAAGCATATATTGTGAAACATAATTTTTAATATCGTTATTATGCTTTTTTGATATTTCTAGAATTCTTTTTTCATTCAGAATAATCAGTTCTAAATATAACTGGTTCTTGCTTTTAAAATGTTTGTAGATGGTTCCTTTTGCGATGTCCAGTTCACTGGCCAGCTCACTCAGGGTAATGTCCTGATTATTATCCAGTAGCAGGTTTTCCGCCATGCTGAGGATCTTCTCTTTACGAAGAAGGAAGTTCTGCTGTCTTACAGTCGTCATCTTCTTGGTCCATACTTTTCGAAAAAGAACTTTTCAAGAATATGCAATTTTGCACGCGATGGCTATAAAACTAAGGTCGTGATATTTATCTCATTTTGTATATTTATGCAGCAACTGCTGACAAATAAAAATAGCGATGCTAAGCAGACAGAAATATTGTCAAGAAAACTGAACCCTAGAGATCAACTTTGCTAAATAAAATTCCATTTTCAGTATAATTATTTTATTGTTTCAGCGCACGAAGCTAAATCCTTCGACTGTTTTAAGCTCATATTTATCAGGGTTTAGTACGGAAAGTAGATCAATATTAAGCTGGCATATTCAGTCACTCATACTGAACATGAAGACGTGATTCTTAAGGCAACTTTATGAATCTAGATATAGATTTAATACTGCAAGAATTGGATATCACAATTTTAAAATCGCCTGTTTGGATTCTAATGAAAATTAGAAAATATTTGGCAACAGGATTGAGTATCACCCTTTAAGGAATTTAAAAATGCCGATTTATAATGCGCCTCTAAAAGACATGGAATTTATTTTAAATGATGTATTCCAAGCTGAACAATTTTGGCAAGGTAATGAAAATCTTGCACATTTAGATATGGCGACGGCAAATGCAATTCTGGAAGAGATGGCCAAATTTTCCAAGAATGTCATTCTTGACCTGAATCGTCCTGCTGATGAAGAAGGTGGTGCTCAGTTTAACAATGGTGTGGTGACGACACCCAAAGGTTTTAAAGAAGCTTTCAGACAGTTTGCCGAAGGTGGCTGGGTCGGTCTGGGTGCTCCTGAAGAATGGGGCGGGCAAAACATGCCGAAGATGCTCACGGTTTTGGCCGATGAAATGATCTGGAGCACCAATCCATCTTTCATGCTTTACCCGCTATTAACGGTGGGTGCAGGTATGGCGATCAATGACCATGCCTCACAGGAACAGAAAGAAACCTATTTACCAAAATTCTATACGGGTGAATGGTCGGGCACTATGTGTCTGACCGAACCACATTCCGGTACAGATCTTGGCATTATCAAGACCAAAGCTGAACCGAATGAGGATGGTTCCTTCAACATTACTGGCACCAAAATTTTTATTACCAGCGGTGAGCATGACCTGAGTGACAATATCATTCATCTGGTGCTGGCAAAAACTCCAAATGCACCAGCAGGCTCACGTGGTATTTCATTATTTATTGTGCCGAAATTCCTGGTCAATGCCGATGGTTCGCTCGGTGAACGTAATGCAGTCGCTGCCGGTTCGATCGAACATAAAATGGGAATTAAAGGCTCGGCGACCTGCGTCATGAACTTTGACGGTGCCAAGGGCTATATGGTCGGTAATGAAAATGAAGGTCTGGCCGGCATGTTCGTGATGATGAACTACGAACGTTTATCTATGGGGATTCAGGGCATTGGTGCAGCAGAATTTGCCTACCAGAATGCAGCACAATATGCGACGGATCGTTTACAGGGCCGTGCATCAACTGGTGCAAAATCGCCAGAAAAACCAGCCGATTCGATTCTGGTGCATGGCGATGTACGCCGTATGCTGCTCAATGTACGAGCCAACAATGAAGCTTCGCGTGCGTTTGCAGTGTATGTGGGTCAACAACTGGATATTACCAAATACTCAACCAACCCTGAAGCCGTGCGTAAAGCGACTGACCGTGTGGCCTTGTTGACGCCAATCGCCAAAGCTTACTTAACCGACAAAGCACTGGATTCTGCACTGGAAGCACAAATGTGCTTCGGTGGTCATGGCTATATCCGTGAATGGGGCATGGAACAGTGTATTCGTGACCTGCGTATTTCACAGATTTATGAAGGCACCAATGGCGTGCAGGCGATTGACCTGATTGGGCGTAAAACCACCAAATGTAATGGTTCTTATATCGCGGAATATATTGCTGAAATCCGTGAATTTGCACAAAGTCTAGATGATTCATTGACGATTAAAACGGTGACATTAGAGACCTGTCAGCAACTCGAAGACATCACCAGATTCATCGTCGAGCAGTCTAGACTGAATCCTGATTTCGCTAACGCGATTGCTGTCGATTATCTGCATGCGGTTGGGCTGCTCAGCTTTGTCTATATGTATGCGCGAATTAGCAAAGCCGCTGCAGCCAAAGACGACAGCTACTTCCAGAATAAACTGGTACTGGGCAATTACTATGTGGCCAAAGTACTTCCGGATTTGAGTGCACGAATCCAACGTATTCAAGCCGGTGCGGAACTGGTGATGCAGTTGCCTGAAGACTATTTTACCGCACAGGCTTAACCCGCAATGATTGCGAAGGACCAGCCCTACAGCGCTTTGGCTATGTAGGGTTGATAACAATGATGAAAAAGGATGAAACTAAAATGATCGTAATTGTAGATGCAGTACGTACCGCGATGGGCGGTTTTCAAGGTTCATTGTCAAGCTGTACCGCGCCGGATTTGGGTGCTGTGGCAATTAAAGAAGTGGTGGCGCGTGCAGGTCTGTCGGCCAATGATATTGATGAAGTGATTATGGGCTGCGTTCTTCCTGCCGGTTTAAAACAGGGTCCGGCACGTCAGGCCATGCGTCAGGCGGGTCTACCGGATTCCACCGGGGCGACCACGATTAATAAAATTTGTGGTTCAGGCATGAAGGCGGTGATGCAGGCAGCAGACGCAATCAAGGCCGGTTCAGCAGAAATCGTGGTGGCAGGTGGGATGGAATCCATGTCGAATGCGCCATATTTAATGGACAAGGCACGTGCCGGATTCCGTATGGGGCATGGAAAGGTCATTGATCATATGTTCCAGGAAGGTCTGGAAGATGCTGAAACAGGTCTGTCGATGGGGATTTTGGCTCAGGAAATGGCAGATAAAAAGGGCTATACCCGTGAGCAGCAGGATGCTTATGCGATTGGCTCATTAAATAAAGCCGTGACGGCGGTGCAGCAAGGTTTCTTTAAAGATGAAATCGTACCGGTCACTGTCAGTAGCCGTAAAGGTGATGTGGTAGTAGAGCAGGATGAACAACCTTTAAATGCCAAGGCTGACAAAATTCCAACTCTGCGTCCAGCGTTCAAAAAAGACGGCACCATTACTGCGGCAAATGCCAGTTCAATTTCAGATGGTGCTTCAGCACTTGTGATTACCTCTAGTGAAATTGCTGCGCAGCGTAATTTAAAACCCCTTGCTAATATTTTAGCGTATGCCAGCCATTCGCAGCATCCGTCAGAATTTACTATTGCACCTGTTGGTGCGATTGAAAAAGTCCTGAAAAAAACCGGTTGGGATGCTCAGGAGGTTGACCTTTGGGAAATCAACGAAGCGTTCGCCATGGTCACTATGTTAGCCATTGATGGCTTTAAACTTGATCCAGCAAAAGTGAACATTAATGGTGGTGCTTGTGCGCTTGGTCATCCATTGGGTTCTTCTGGCTCTCGTATTATTGTGACCTTGATTCATGCCTTAAAACGTACGGGCGGCAAGAAAGGGATTGCGTCCTTATGTATCGGTGGTGGGGAAGCGACTGCGATTGCTGTGGAACTGGTTTAAGCCCATCTTAAATCGTATATTCAGGTAGCAAACTAAATACTGATTCATTCAAAAGTTGCTGCTCTTGGTTCGCCAAGAGCAGGGATTTTTTAAATCATATTAATTTTTAAAATACACAATAAAATCCATATTTTCAGACTTTGCTGATCCCATTCCATCAATAGTTTTACTATAAAAATTACTTTTTAAATTATTTAAAAACTTTTTCCAGCACATGCCGGTGAATAAATCGTAACTTGTCTTTAACCGCTTCGCTCAGCTTGAACGGGTAGGCATCTTCCAGGCCCATACAACGGTTTAAAGCATTCAGATTAAAGGTCAAGGTGACCCAATTTTCCAGAATATGTTCAAAATCCTGTCCACCAATCGGGCATTCTTTAAAATCCATGCTGGCCAGATAGCTGCCATTTCCTTCAACACGCATACCACCATAGTAGGCAGTTTCCAGTGTTTCCATCATATGCAGATAATGCGCCCAGGTTTCTGCCCAGTCTTCCCAAGGGTGGGCGGTAGCATAAGCACTGATATACTTTTCCTGCCAGTTGATTGGCGCGCCTTCATTATAGTGGCGTTCAAGTGCCTTGCCGTAATCTTGCCGCTCATTGCCAAAATACTGACGAAATTCATCTAGCAATTCCGGATGCATATGTTGCATGAGCGCAAAATAATAATGGCCGCTTTCATGACGAAAATGGCCCAATAAAGTCCGGTAGTTTTCACCCATATTTACACGTGTAGTTTCACGATAAACCACATCGGCTTCAATGGCATTTAGGGTAATGACCCCATTGGCATGACCAATTAAAACAGGCTTATCTTCTTGGGGCAGGAGAAAATCAAAACGCAGACCAAATGGATCATCTTCAGACTTTTTAGGGCGTGGCATCATGTTCATGCGCTGGGCCAAATACAGGAATCGACGTTTGGCTTCTTCCAGTCGAAACCAGTAAATCAGGTTCTCAGAATTTTCCAGATCAGGAATGACATGGGTCAACTGACAGGATTCACAAAATTCCTCATCTTCATCGCTAGGAATCATCCAATTGCATACTTGATAATGAACGTAATTGTGGCAGGGTTTATAACTGGCATGCTGGTAGTTCTTGGCGATTGGAACCCATCGCTCAGCGCTCTGTTTTTCAAATGCGCACAACTCTTTTTCCGAAGCGATATAACCGATCGGTGACAGACAGTGATCACAAACTGATTTGTAAAAAAACAGCTGTTGCTTGCAGACGGCACATTCAAAATGTTTCATTAAACTCCCTGTAGGGAAGCGAACGACCTAAAATTTTTATGTTCGATGAACAACAAGAAAGGTTCAGAATGCCTACCTAAATTTCTTCCTGATAAAGAAACATCATAAAAATTTCATTGAAAATTCTATATGGATGAATTGTAAATATAGGCTGCTTGATATTAAATGAAACATCAATTGAATCTTTTTTAATAAAAAAGTGTAGTTAAATAAGGTTTTATATAAATAGATTTTTTAAATAGAGTGAGTTGCCGTCTTAAAATACGGACAAGGCGTATTGAAGAATATTACCGAATATTCCGACTGGTTTTTAAATTTGGGGGAAGCCCATTCAAGAACAGCTAAAGCAGCTAACTTTTAATAAAAATAACTTTTTAATGTATACAACTTAATAAAGAGAAATTTAAAAAAACATGAAAATTAGAAAAGCCAATCTTCAGGATACTCGTGCCATTGTCGATGCGATTGCGCCCTTTGTCGATGCCGTGATCAGTTCAGAAGAGGGGCGCCAGCGCTTTCAGCCTGAGATGATCCAGACCATTTTCGAGCGTCCGGACATTCATTATTTTGTGGCAGAAATTGACCATCAGGTGATAGGCGTCGTGGCTTATATGGAACCTGCACACTTCATGCATTTTTTCCTGAACCAAGTCTATCAGGGGCAGGGTTATGGCCGGCAAATGTGGCACTTTTTAGAAAGCGAGATCCGCCGTCAAGGCCATTCAATTATTACGGTAAAATCCAGTCTTTATGCCTTGGATATTTACAAGCGCTTTGGTTTTGTGGAAACAGGACAATATACGGAAGAACATGGAATCCGTTTTATCCCGATGTGAAAGGATTATCCGGATTTTTAAGAGAAAAATAAAATTGTTTTTTCCGCTGGAATCTTTCCAAATTAAGGCAAACTTTCTGCTATCGGCCTGCATCCTATTTTTAATTAGTCAGTCCTTTTGTTAAGGCATAGAATTAATTCACTTTTGTAGTAATAGCGATCAGTAGATGGCATTCAGCTGGATTTTTTTTACTTTAATGGCTGCATTTATGCAGGCTTGGCGTAATGCCTTTCAAAAACAGCTTAGCACCACGGTTGATGTGTGGGGAGTCACCCTGGCACGCTTTATTTTTGGATTGCCATTTGCTGCGCTGTACCTGAGCAGCCTGTATTATTTCAAGCCGGTTGAAAGTGTGGCTCACTTCACCCCAAAGTTTTGGATCTATGTAGTAATTGCGGGTTGCAGTCAGATTTTAGCTACGGCACTGATGGTGCAACTGTTCAAGCAAAAAAATTATGCCGTTGGAGTGGGGTTGGCGAAAAGCGAAGCCATTTTAGCCGCCATTATCGGCGTGACCTTTTTAGCGGATCATTTGTCATTTTTGGCCTGGATTGGTGTGGCGCTGGGCGGATATGCGGTATTTTTATTGAGTAAAGGCCAACAGGTCAGTGGGTTTTCAGCCAGAACACTGGCTATTGGCATCGGAAGCGGTTTAAGTTTTGCCATTACCTCACTACTGGTACGCGAAGCCAGTTTAGAATTAACCACTTTACCAACCTTGCATCGTGCGGCCTGGGTGTTGTTAATGGTGATCAGTTTTCAGTGTATTAGTATGCTGATTTACCTCAGCCTATTCAGTCGCCAGACTTTAGTGGCCATGTGGCAGCGTCTGGGCTTAACTTTTAAAGTCAGTGTGTGCAGTTTTATGGCATCGCTGGGCTGGTTTACTGCCATGAGCATGATGAGTGTGCCGGTGGTCAAAACCTTAGGACAAATTGAGATTCTGTTTAGTATGCTGATTTCGGCATATTTCTTTAAAGAAAAACTTGCACGTACCGAGCATTGGGGTCTGGGCTTAGTAGCGATTGCAGCGATTTTAGTGATCTGGGCCTGATGTAGAACCAGTTTTTTAAATCTAAGCATAAAAAAGCCACTGATCAACAGTGGCTTTTTCTTTGCATTTATTGTTTAAGCAGCAATAAATTTCTGAACCGCCTGATTAAAGGCTTCTGGTTGTTCCATATTGGAAATGTGCGAGGCATTGATTTCAAACAACTGGCTTTGTGCAATTTCAGCTTGCATGGCTTGACCATCTGCAACAGTCGTTACGGGGTCTTGCTGACCGGCCACAATCAGTACCGGCACTGAAATCGTTTTGATCTGTTCACGTAAATCCGCCTTAGCCAAAGCTTCGCAACAACTTGCATAACCTTCCGGGCTGCCAGCTCCAAGGTCGTTTGAAAGTTCTGCAACTGTCGCTGCGTTGCTTTGGATAAAGGGTTCGGTAAACCAGCGTGATGCTGCAGTTGATGCAATCGGTGCCAGACCTTGTTCACGCACCAACGCGGCACGTTCCAGCCAGGCTTGTTCCTGACCAATCTTGGCAGCAGTATTGCAAATAATCACGTGGCTAAAACGTTCAGGCTTGTTAATCGCTAACCATTGACCGGTTAAACCGCCCATCGAGATACCACAGAAAGCGGCTTTCTGGATGTTCAGGTGATCCAGCAGATTCACTACATCCTGTCCTAGCTGGTCCAAGCTATACGGACCTTGTGGTGCAGAGGAAGCGCCATGACCACGAGTGTCATAACACACAACAAAATAATCTTGCTGGAAAAATTCAATTTGTGGTTGCCACATGCTGAATTTAGTGCCCAATGAGTTAGAAAAAACCAGGGCAGGTTTGCTGGCATCACCAAAGGTCTGGTAATTGATCTGGGCATCGTTGGATGTAAATGTTGGCATTGAAATCCCTCCCGACCTCCCTTTAAAAAGGGAGGAGGTTTATCTTTTTAATAGGTTGTTAGACGCGTTCAATAATCAAAGCGATGCCTTGACCGACACCAATACACATTGAACAAAGACCGTATTTACCGCCAGTTTGTTCCAGCTGGTTGAGTGCGGTTGTGACTAAGCGTGCGCCAGATGCACCAAGTGGATGACCTAAGGCAATCGCACCGCCATTTGGATTGACTTTCTCTGAACCGTCTTCGATACCCAAGTCACGCGTACAAGCCAAAGCTTGTGCTGCAAAGGCTTCATTCAACTCGATCACGTCCATCTGTTCAATAGTCAAACCTGTTTGTGCCAACAGTTTCTTGATGGCAGGTGCAGGACCGAAGCCCATGATGCGTGGTTCAACACCAACGACGGTTGAACCAATAATTTTGGCACGTGGTTTCAAGCCGTGTTGAGCAACCGCTTCGTCAGATGCAATTAATAGGGCAGCCGCACCATCGTTAATACCAGAAGCATTACCCGCCGTTACTGTACCGTCTGCTTTCACCACAGGTTTCAGTTTTGCCAGAGCTTCTGCTGTGGTTGAAGCACGTGGATGTTCATCAGTATCCACAACCACCGGATCGCCTTTACGCTGTGGAATCACTACAGGAATAATTTCATTGGCAAAGAAACCATTGGCCTGCGCTGCTGCGGTACGTTGCTGGCTGGTCAGGGCAAACTTGTCCTGGTCTTCACGGTTGATGTTGAACTGTTCCGCCAGATTTTCAGCCGTTTGCGGCATGGTTTCTACGCCGTACATTTCTTTCAGTTTCGGATTGATAAAACGCCAGCCCATGGTGGTGTCTTCAATCTTCTGGCTACGGCCATACGCCGTTTCTGACTTGCCCATGACAAATGGCGCACGCGACATGCTTTCTACACCGCCGGCAATAATCAGATTGGCTTCACCGGCTTTAATCGCCCGTGCTGCCATTGCGACTGCATCCAGCGATGAACCACACAGACGGTTCACGGTCGTTGCTGGAACCTGATAAGGCAGGCCTGCAAGCAGCGAAGACATGCGACCGACGTTACGGTTATCTTCACCGGCCTGGTTGGCACAGCCATAAATCACATCATCAATCTGTTCCCAGTTCACTGATGGATTGCGTTCCATTAAAGCTTTGATTGGAAGTGCACCCAGGTCATCGGCACGAACAGGCGCCAGACCACCGGCATAACGGCCGAATGGGGTACGGATGGCATCGATAATATATGCGTTTTTCATTGTGTATTTGCTCACATAATTAAAAGAAGAAAACTCCTCCCTTTTTAAAGGGAGGTTGGGAGGGATTTAATGAAGTAGTTTTATTCCTCAAATCCTCCCTAAATCCCTCCTGAACATGTTTTAAAGCACTGCTTTTAAAACTAAGTGCAAGAAAGAAGGGACTTCCCCTTAATTTGATTGAGTCACATCAATCAGTTTGGCACCAGTCATTGACTGCAATTCTTCAAATGACAGACCTTCAACTTTCTCAATCACTTTCATCCCTTCAGGCGTGACATCAATCACGCAAAGGTCGGTATAGATACGGTCAACACATTTCAGGCCAGTAGCCGGATAAGACAGTTCAGCCACGATTTTTGGCTCGCCTTTTTTGGTCACGTGGTCAGTGGTGATAAAGACTTTTTTCGCACCCACAGCCAGATCCATTGCACCGCCGACTGCTGGAATCGCATCCGGTGCACCGGTATGCCAGTTGGCCAGATCACCATTTTCAGCGACCTGGAACGCACCTAATACTGCGATGTCTAAATGACCGCCACGCATCATCGCGAAAGAGTCACCATGATGGAAGAAAGAACCACCTTCAAGTAAAGTTACGAATTCTTTACCGGCATTGATCAGTTCAGGATCGCGGTCTTCTTCAGCAGGAGGAGGACCGAAAGCCAACAGGCCATTTTCAGAATGCAGGAATACGTCTTTATCGCTTGGCAGGTAGCTTGAAATCTTGGTCGGTAAACCAATACCGAGGTTTACATAGGCACCATCAGGAATGTCTTGTGCCACACGTTCAGCGATCTGGTCACGGGTCAGTTTGCTATAGCTCATTATTTATCTCCGATGCCAATTATTGTGCAGGTTTAACTTGAACAACGTGTTGAACAAAAATTCCCGGGGTGATGATGTGTTCCGGATCCAGTGCACCCAGTTCAACCACTTCAGAAACTTGAGCAATCGTCACATCAGCCGCCATCGCCATGATCGGGCCAAAGTTACGTGCAGATTTACGGTACACTAGATTGCCCCAACGGTCGCCCTGATGGGCCTTAATTAAAGCAAAGTCAGCTTTAATTGGATTTTCTAAAACGTAGTCTTTACCTTCATAGTTCATGGTCGGTTTGCCTTCAGCCAGCAAAGTACCAAAACCGGTAGGGGTATAGATTGGACCTAAGCCCATACCAGCCGCCTGAATACGGCAAGCCAGATTACCTTGCGGCACCAGTTCCAGTTCGATCTTGCCTGCACGATAGAGTTCGTCAAATACCCAGGAATCAGACTGACGCGGGAAAGAACAGATAATTTTACGCACAGCGCCCGCTTTAAGCAGTTTCGCCAGACCGTAATCGCCATTACCGGCATTATTGTTGACAATAATCAGGTTTTTAATACCCAATTCGATCAGACCATCAATCAGTTCAGCAGGCTGACCCGCTGTACCGAAACCACCGATCATAATGGTAGAACCGTCCTTGATCTGGGAGAGTGCTTCTTTCAATGATAATGAACTTTTATCTATCATAATCTGGTCCTTACATATCCTAAACTGATGGATGTCTTTAAACTCGTTTTGAATCTGATGCTGTAACCGGAACTGCGTTACGGTTTTTCTGTGACAGCAGAAAATGTGCGACCAAGCCAATGCAAATTCCCCAAAAGACTGAACTCAGTCCTAAGAAATGCATGCCGGAAGCAGTCGCTAAAAAGGTGATCAATGCTGCATCACGTTGTGATTCTTTGCCCATGGCCACGGAAATGTTGGTAGCAATCGCACCCAGTAATGCCAGTCCTGCCAAAGCTGCAATGAGTTCTTTGGGCATCAGGCTAAACAGCATGACAATGCTGCCGGCAAATAAGCCGCCCAAAATATAAAAAAGCCCATTCGCCACACCGGCGATATAACGCTTTTCTTTTAGCTCATGTGCGTCTTTGCCTAAACACAATGCAGCTGTGATCGAGGCCAGTACGATGGTAATACCCCCCACACAGGCGACTGCAAGCGAGGCAATACTGGTTGCACTAATAATCGGCTTGGCTGGCATGTCATAACCACTGAGTTTGATAATCGCCATTCCCGGTAAAAACTGGCCAGAGAGACTGACCAGAATAAGGGGAAGGGCCAGATTCAGGGTGGAACTCCAGGTCCATTCCGGTGCAATAAATTGCGGAATCGCCAGACTGAAATCTGCCGTGACCGGGTTAATCTTGCCCAGGAGCATGCTTAAAACCACACCAGCAACCAGCACCCAGACCATGGCATAGCGTGGACTGAAACGCTTGGCCAGTAAAAATACCGCCAGCATGCCAAAGACGATATAGGGCATGGTATCGGTCGCGGTAAACAACCCTAAACCAAACTGCAGTAAAATCCCCGCCATCATCCCGGCAGCCACTTCCTGAGGAATCCAGGACAGCAATTTGTCGAAATAACCGGTGATCCCAATGAAAAAAATCACCACAGCAGAGGTGATATAGGCAGCAACCGCTTCATTGAGCGAAATATCGGGAAACAGCGTGACTAATAAAGCCGTTCCGGGCGCAGACCAGGCGGTGACGACAGGTATTTTGTATTTAATGGATAAAAAGATACCTGCTAGCGCAGCACCAATAGAAATTCCCCAAATCCATGAAATCATCATGTCCGGGGAAACTTGAGCTTGCTGTGCCGCCTGGAAAAAAATGATCAGTGGCCCCGAATAGGAGATCAGCACTGCTAAAAATCCTGCAACAGTTGCTGAAATGGACCAATCATTTTTTAATGTCTGAAACAGGGTGTTCATTGGTGATGTGCCTCCTTGCGTCGAACCATGAGCCTGTTAAAAATCGTGATGATCAGGATTAGCCCTGATCACCACCACCGACCGGTACCACTGTACCTGTCATATAAGATGATTCATCCGAAGCCAAGAATACAATCGCATTCACTTGCTCCTGAATCGTACCGTAGCGTCCCATGAAAGTACGGTCAATGGTCTGATCAACCACTTGCTGCATCCATTCTTTTTCAGATTCAGTCAGTGGATTGGCATTGCGCGGTACTTTACGTGGCGGTGCTTCTGTACCACCCGTCGCGATTGCATTGACACGGATGCCGTCTTTGGCATGTTCAAATGCAAGGGAAGCGGTCAGGCCGTTCACACCACCTTTGGATGCTGAATATGGCACACGGTTAATGCCGCGTGTCGCAATAGAAGATACGTTTACAATGGTACCTTTCTGATTTTTAATCATTTCCGGAAGAACTGCGCGGCAGCACCACAGTGTCGGGAACAATGAACGGTTCACTTCCTTGATAATTTCCTCTTCAGAAAATTCTTCGAAAGGTTTCATCCAGATCGCGCCACCGACGTTGTTGATCAGGACATCGACACGGCCATAGGTTTCTAGCGCTTTTTCAACGACTGATTGAGCACCGGCAAACGTTTCCAGATTGGCTTTGACCGTAATCGCATCACCGCCAGTCGCTTCAATTTCAGCCAGAACTTCTTCTACATAAGGGGAAAGGTCAGCCATGACGACTTGGGCGCCTTCGCTCGCCACTTGCAGCGCGACACCGCGACCGATGCCTTGCGCGGCGCCGGTCACGATTACGACTTTATTTTCAAATCTTTGACGATTAGACATTGAATAAATTCCCTCTCTTAGTTGGCAGAGAATTTTTCAAACAGGAAGCTTGCAGGTTTTACGCCTTCTGCATCCAGCCAGCCGCGAACCGCTTCAACCATTGGTACAGGGCCACACAGGTAGACATCTACATCACCGCCATTTAGCCATTCATTTTCGATATGACCGGTCACATAGCCTTTACGCTCATGTGCAGATTCTGGGTTAGCAACCACTGTGCGGTATTCGAACCACGGGAATTTGTCTTGCAGTTCGTTCAGTTTTTCAATGGCAACCAGGTCAAAGTCATTGGTCACACCAAATACTAAACGCACTGGATGTTCTGAACCTTTTTCTTCCAGTACTTGCAGCATCGACATGAATGGTGCAATACCTGTACCACCAGCCAGCATCAATACTGGACGGGTCACAGGGCGCAGGTAGAAGCTACCAAATGGACCGGTGAAAGTCATTTTGTCACCAGCTTTGGCATTTTTACTTAAGAATTCACTCATTTTGCCGTTCGGTACGTTACGTACTACGAAACCAGTTAAACGGTCGCTCGGTTTTGAGCTGAATGAATATGAACGGGTTTCAGCCGTGCCCGGAATTCCTACATTGACATATTGGCCAGCAAGGAAGTGAATGTCCGGTTGACCTTCATCTAACTGGATGTCAAAAGTAATGGTCGAATCAGACAGGTTTTCTACACGCGCCAGCGTACCCTGGAATTCATGAATTTCAGTTTTGCAGACTTCTGAAGACGCCTGAATTTGGAAAACTGCATCTGAAGTTGGTTTACATTGGCAAGCCAGAATAAAGCCTTCAGCGGCTTCTTCAGGCGTTAAAGCATCTTCAATATAAGTTTCTTCAGGCATGTCATAAGAACCTGATTCACAAAACGCACGACACGTTCCACAAGCACCATCACGGCAGTCCAAAGGAATATTGATCTTTTGACGGTAGGCTGCATCTGACAGTGTTTCACCATCTGAAACAGAAATAAAACGTGTAACGCCATCTTCAAATTGAAGTGCAACATTGTGGTTTGACATGGCTGAATATCCTATATAAATCTTTGTAACTGAGCCTTTCAGCCAATTTTCCATCTGACCGAAAGGCATAACCTAGCTGTATAAACAGTCTTAGAGGTGATAAATGTCGATAACCTGGTTGATGTAATCGTTTTTCAGTACCACATATTTGCTTAAAATTTGCGGTTTATCGCCTGAGAAATCGATTTCATAACGAGACATACCGAAGTAGCTGTAACTTGTTTTGTAACGGAAACTCAAAGTATTCCAGTTAAAACGTACAGTCACTTTGTCGCCATCACGTTCAACAATTTCAATATTGCTGAGGTTATGGCAGGTACGTGTATCCGGCATGGTTGCAGATGAACGTTCAGTCTTGATCCGGAACACGCGGTCTTCTAAACCTTGACGGTCTGGATAGTAAATCAACGAGATTTCAGACTGTGGATCTGTGGTCAGTTTGTCATCATCATCCCAAGCTGGCATCCAGAAAGATGCAGTAGGGGCATAACAAGTTAACCAGTCATCCCATTGTTCATCATCTAAAAAGCGAGCTTCTTGATACAGGAACTGAGCAATATTTTCTAAAGTGATGTCGCTCATGCGTTTTCTCCTTCAGTGGATGCTGCAATTTCTTTCTCAGTCGCAATACCTTTTTTGATCAATTCTAACCAGTACTGGTGCTGAGACAGGTATAGGCCTTCGTCTTCAGTTTTAATACCAGACAGTTTTGGTTTTAAACCGATTTCATTGGCAGCATCATCCGGACCTTGAATCCAGTGTTTAGAACCACGGCACATGTCGTTCCATTCCAGCGCGATACCGGCATAACCTGCCTGACAAGCACGGAACTCTTCAAGATCGTCTGGTGTCGCCATACCTGAAGCGTTAAAGAAATCTTCATACTGACGGATACGACGGGTACGCGCTTCTGGCTCTTCGCCTACAGGTGCGATACAGTAGATCGTCACTTCAGTCTTATCGACAGAAATCGGGCGCAGGACACGAATTTGTGAACCAAACTGATCCATGAAGTAAACGTTTGGATAGATACACAGGTTACGTGAACGTTCGATCATCCACTTCGCCATAGCTTCGCCATATTGCGCAGTGTATTCATCTTTCTTGGCAAAGTTAGGACGGTCTTCCGGGTTTGCCCATTGCGTCCAAAGCAGCATGTGACCATGTTCAAAGCCGTAAGAACCACCACCTTGTTTGCCCCATGCACCTGCGCTCATGGCACGGATGTTGTCACCAGCTTCTTTTTCTTTACGTTGCTGAGTCGTTGCAGCATAGTTCCAGTGTACAGCAGACACGTGATAACCATCAGCACCGTTTTCAGCAGTCAACTTCCAGTTACCTTCATAGGTATAAGTCGAAGAACCACGTAAAACTTCCAGACCTTGTTCAGACTGATCCACGATCATGTCAATGATTTTGGTCGCTTCGCCCAGGTATTCTTCCAGAGAAGGAACATCCGGATTCAAGCTGCCGAACAGGAAACCTTTATAGTTTTCAAAACGGGCAACCTTTTTCAGGTCATGTGAACCATCTTTATTAAAGCAGTCTGAATAACCCGCTTCAGCCGGATCTTTGACTTTTAATAACTTACCTGAGTTATTGAAGGTCCAGCCATGGAATGGGCAAGTATAAGTTGCTTTATTGCCTTTCTTGTTACGGCACAATTGTGCACCGCGATGCGAACAGGCATTGATCATGGCATTCAGTTCACCTTGACGGTTACGTGCAATGATGATCGGCTGACGACCCATATAGGTAGTATAGAAGTCGTTATTGTTTGGAATCTGGCTTTCATGTGCTAGATAAACCCAGTTGCCTTCAAAGATATATTTCATCTCAAGGTCAAACAGGGCCTGGTCTGTAAATACTGAACGGTGTAGTTTAAATTCACCAGATTCATAATCATCAACCAGTAATTCGTCAATGCGGTCTAAATGGCTGGTGTTAATTACGGGAATACGAGGCATGTCCTTTCTCCGACTTTCCAAGGGGGAAGTCAGCGGGATATATCTCAAGGCATATCCCGCTTCTTAATGTATTAAGCGCTAGCGCGGCGACGATCAACTTCAGTAAAAGGTGCGTCTTGTTTCTCTTTCACAAGTTCAATATCAAATTGAATGTGTTTGAAAGGACCGTTCAGACCACGTTTTGTAATTTCAGCTTCATCAGTCACGTCAACCGCAGTTGCAACCAAACCTTCACGAGTCGCGAATGCAAAGTCATCCCACAGGTATTGGTCGCCTTCAATGTTGAATTGAGTAGTCAGCTTGCGGTAACCCGGTGCAGATACGAAGTAATGTACGTGTGATGGACGGTTACCGTGACGGCCTAATTTGTCCAGTACAAACTGAGTTGTACCTTCTGGAGGGCAGCCATAACCCACTGGCATTGTCGTCAATGCAGTATATTGACCATCGGCAGCGGTAATGATGCTGCGACGCAAGTTAAAGTCAGACTGTGACTTGTCAAAGAATGAGTAGTTGCCCAGGCTGTTTGCATGCCAGATTTCAACTTTGGCACCTTCAACACGGTTGCCATCAGTATCAGTCACTGTACCTTCAATGATCAGCGTCGGGATTTTGCCTTCTTCAGAACCATCATCCATACGTGCAAAGCTTACAGTTTCAGGTGCGCCAGCTACATAAAGTGGACCTTCAATCGTACGTGGCGTACCGCCAGTAATACCTGCTTTAGCATCTGCTTCGTCAGCACGTAAGTCTAGGTAATGCTCCAGACCCAAACCTGCAGCCAATAAACCTAATTCGTTCGCTTGACCGGCATCAGTAAAGTATTCCAGACCTTTCCACAGTTCTGACTGAGAAATATCAAGATCTTCGATCGCTTGGAAAAGGTCACCCAATAAACGCACAACAACTTGTTGTACACGTTCATCTACAGGACCTGTCGCTGTATCAACGTTCATTTGCTTAACTAATGCATCAATTTCTTGGCGATTCATACTATTGCTCCTAAAGTATGTCTTTCATCTTTTAGTGGCGCACTTTTTTAGCTTTCATTGGCTGGCTAAATCTGGCTGGCCACAATCCTTGTTGAGGTACCCTCTGTTTTCGATTTGGAAGGGGAATCCGGTGACTCCCAATCCGCTCATTTAATCAACTGTCGTCATCTCGAACTGAAGATGGGTGACGGTTTAATGCCATCACTTCAATGTTCATATAAGGATAGAGAGGCAAGCCTTGTAACAGGTTGTGCAACTCTTCATTGCTTTCAACATCAAAAATACTGATGTTTGAGTACTGGCCCGTGATGCGCCAGATATGACGCCATTTGCCTTGACGCTGCAATTCCTGTGAATAAGCCTTTTCAACAGCCTTAATTTCGTTTGCCTGTTCAACTGGCAGATCACGTGGAATGTTTACATCCATACGTACGTGGAAAAGCATGGGTTTCTCCTAATTACTGACGACGCAAGTTGTCAATCTTGTTTTCATCCAACTCAATCCCTAGACCTGGTCCTTTCGGAATCTCAAGTTCAAAGTTTTGATAGTTGAGCGGGGTTTTCAAAATATCTTCAGTCAGCAGTAGAGGACCAAACAGCTCGGTACCGAACGCCAGACTTTCAAAAGTAGAGAACACATGTGCCGAAGCAATTGTGCCCACCGGGCCTTCCAGCATGGTGCCGCCATACAGGTCAATACCTGCAAGTTTGGCAATCTTGCCTACTTCGCAACCTTCAATCAGGCCACCCGACTGGGCAACTTTGACTGCAAATACAGAAGAACCGTTTTGTTTGGCAATCTCATACGCTGAGTGCGGGCCCATTAACGATTCGTCTGCCATGATGGCAACATCAAAACGTCTGGTCAGACGGCGCATGGCGTCCAGGTTATCAATTGCACATGGCTGTTCAATCAGATCAACACCGCCATCTTGCAATAACTGAATGCCTTTAATCGCTTCCAGTTCTGACCAGGCACGGTTCACATCGACACGGATCGAAACGTCTTTGCCTAAGGCTTTCTTAATTGCCAGCACATGTTCAACATCTTCTTCTACCGGACGAGAACCGATTTTGAGTTTGAAAATGTTGTGACGTTTTGCCGCAACCATTTTCTCTGCTTCAGCAATATCTTTTTCGGTATTGCCAGAAGCCAATACCCAAAGAACTGGAATACTGTCACGTAAGCGGCCACCGAGGACTTCGCTTAATGGCAAACCTAAACGTTGTGCCTGAATGTCTAAAAGTGCAGTCTGAATCGCACATTTAGCAAAACGGTTACCATTAATATTCTTTTTGATTGCTTGTAATGTCTGTGCAACATTTAAACCGGATAATGTTTTTAAAAGAGGCGCAAAATAAGTTTCAATATTTACTTTTACGCTTTCCGGGCTTTCATCACCATAACCTAAGCCACCGATAGTTGTTGCTTCACCCCAACCGATGTAACCATCTTCAGTGGTGATTTTGACCAATACCAGGGTCTGGGTTTGCATCGTCGCCACTGCCATCTTGTGAGGGCGAATGGTTGGAATTTCTACCAGCAAGGTTTCAACTGACTTATACATAATACGGGTTCACATTCTTGCTTTAATGCTTTGACTTGATATACCTTAAAAGAATAATGTTAATTGGTCTAAGATCGATTTAGCATTTTTTTATACTTTAAAGGTATTCAGAGCCATGGAACTCAGACATTTACGTTACTTCGTTGCCGTCGTCGAAGAACAAAGTTTTACCAAAGCGGCAGAAAAACTGTTTATTGCTCAACCACCTTTGAGCCGACAGATCCAAAATTTAGAGCAAGAGCTCGATATTCAGCTATTTGAGCGTGGTAGCCGCCCGTTAAAAACCACCGAAGCCGGTCAATTTTTCTATCAGCATGCTGTTAAACTTTTGTCTAATGCTGAAGAAATAAAATCGATGACCAAACGGATTGGCATTGCTGATCGCACCATAACCATCGGTTTTGTTGGCTCTTTATTGTTTGGTTTGCTGTCACGGATTTTATTTTTATTTAAGCAGCAGCATCCTTATCTCAAAATCGAGATGATGGAAATGAATACCTATGAACAGATTCAGGCGCTGAAAGAAGGAAGAATTGATGTCGGTTTCGGCCGTTTAAGAATCTCGGATCCTGCGATAAAACGCGTGTTATTACGTGAAGAACGCCTAGTGGTGGCGGCTCATTCAAGTCATGTACTGGCTCATCGTGAAGATATACATTTATCTGAACTGGTCGATCAGCATCTGTTCTTATATCCGAATACTGGAAAGGCAAATTTCTCTACCCAGGTGCGTGGCATATTTTCCGAGTATGGTCTGGAGCCGAAAAATATCCGGATTGTCCGTGAGTTACAGCTGGCACTGGGCTTTGTCGCTGCCGGAGAAGGCGTCTGCATCGTACCGGAAAGCGCACAAAACATTAAATTGGCCCATCTCAACTTTGTACCTCTAGCAGATGCTTTTGCGGTGAGCCCTGTCTTTATGGCCATGCGCAATATGGATGAAAGTGAATACATCCGTTACCTGTTTGATGCTGTGTATCAAGTCTATGATCTTGAAGCTCTAAAATACGATCGATCGGTATTTTAATCGCTAAAAATCGTGTGAATGATATAGCACTAAAAACCGATGAGGATGCGATAAAAACAAGCTGTTTTTAAAAACATCATGATTGAATAATATATTTATTAATTAATTGAATAGTTTAATTTGACCCAGACCTTATAGGTATAAAGCCATGCCTATTCAGTTTTAGACATTTTTTCCTATTTTCTGCATTGTGAGCAGCATAAGTTGAACTTCACAATTAGGAGGTGGAGATGTCTACAAATAAAGTGAATATAAATACGCTGATTGATGAAGCGAAATTCACACCCTTTCATTGGGGGGTTTTGATCTGGTGTTTGCTGATCATTATCTTTGATGGTTATGACCTGGTCATCTATGGGGTGGCGTTGCCGTTACTGATGCAGGAATGGTCGCTAAGTGCGGTACAAGCGGGCATGCTGGCCAGTACTGCCTTATTCGGAATGATGTTTGGTGCCATGAGTTTCGGTACTTTATCCGATAAACTCGGCCGTAAAAAAACCATCATGATCTGTGTGGCTATTTTTAGTGGGTTTACCTTTATCGGTGCCTTTGCCACATCACCAGTCGAATTCGGAATTTTACGTTTCCTGGCTGGCCTTGGAATTGGCGGTGTCATGCCTAACGTCGTGGCATTGATGACCGAATATGCGCCTAAACGTATCCGCAGTACGCTGGTTGCCCTGATGTTTAGTGGTTATGCCATTGGCGGGATGACTTCTGCGCTACTCGGTGCATGGTTGGTGCCACAATTTGGTTGGAAAATCATGTTCCTGCTTGCAGGCGTTCCATTGCTCATCTTGCCGATTCTATGGAAATATCTGCCAGAATCCCTGATGTACCTGACCAACAAGCAACAGACGGCTCAAGCACACACTATTATTCAGAAAATTTCTCCGACACAGGTCATCACTAGTGACACCCAGTTTGTACTGAATGAAGTGCAAAAAGGGGATGAGGCGCCATTAAAAGCACTCTTTCAACAAGGCCGTAGCTTCAGTACCTTTATGTTCTGGCTGGCATTCTTTATGTGCCTGTTGATGGTCTACGCCTTGGGTAGCTGGTTACCAAAACTGATGATTCAGGCAGGATACTCGCTGGGTGCAAGTATGATCTTCCTGTTCGCACTGAATATTGGCGGTATGGTAGGTGCCATTGGTGGGGGATATCTCGCAGATAAATTCCATATCAAAAAAGTGCTGACTATCATGTTCTTATGTGGTGCCATTGCATTAATTCTGCTTGGATTTAACAGTCCGCAATTCGTTCTATATACCTTGATTGCTGTGGCAGGCGCTGCAACGATTGGCTCACAAATTCTGCTCTATACCTTTGTGGCGCAGTATTATCCGTCGACGGTACGTTCTACCGGTATGGGCTGGGCATCAGGTATTGGACGTATTGGTGCAATTGTTGGGCCGGTACTCACTGGTGCTTTATTAACCATGAATTTACCGCATCAAATGAACTTCTTTGCAATTGCGATTCCTGGCGTAATCGCTGCGCTGGCAATTTTCCTGGTGAACTTAAAAACTTCCGTAGATGGCCAAGCCCTTGCAACACCTGATGTGAAGCCGAATCCATTGGCAAAAGAAGCGACACATTAAGTTAGATTTCAATCAATAAAGATAATATTCCCAATGATATAGATCGCCATCGTAACGGGTGGTGATCTGTTGCTAGAATCGAAACGCATAATAAAAAGCGAGTTTAGGATGAACACGACACAATTATTTAATCAACCAACAATCACATTCAAACGCACAGTTCTGATGAGCATGATGGCAATGAGTTTAGGGGGCATCAGCTTGTCGACTCAAGCACAAACCTCAGCTCAGTCGAATCAGCAGGAAATTGAACAACTGCGCCAGGAAGTTCAGGCTCTACGCGCACTGGTTGAGCAACAGCAAAGACAAACGGCTGTGGTCACTGCACATGTTGCAGCAACACCTGCTCCAGCAAGCAAACCCGTCATGAAAATTGCCAGTGGTGCCGAATTTAATCTTTATGGAAATATTCGTGCCGATGCCTCTTATCAGGCTGAAGGTGGTTCAGCAGCACGTATGTATAACCAGATTAATGCTGTACCTTTAGAAGGTGTCGGTGAGCGTAGTGATGAATTTAAATCTACTCTGGCTGCAACCCGTTTAGGCATGGATTTTAAAGCACCAGTCGGTGCTGGAGATAAAGCTTTAAGCGGTAAAGTTGAAGTGGATTTTCTGGGCGGCGCAAGCTTTGATAATTTGCGTATCCGTCATGCTTATATCAGCTATGCCAACTGGTTGATCGGTCAAACCTGGTCGAACTTTGCGGTGCCAGATTATATTCCAGAAACTGTAGATGCATTGGTTTACGCTGGCGGTTCAATTAAACGGACACCACAAGTTCGTTATACCAGCACAATCAGTCCTGAAACCAATCTGGTATTTGCAGTAGAAGATCCTAAAGATGCAACCATTACTGGTATTAAACAACGTCTACCTGCTTTAACAGCACGTTTAAATCATAAATTTGCTGATAATCTTACAGTCAGTGCCCGTGCGATGGGGAATGAAAAGCGTGTCAATGAAGATGAAAAAATGGCATGGGGTGTAGGTTTAGGTGCCAAGTATGATGTTGTGCCGGGTACAACGCTCAAAGCCGACTATTACCATGTGAAAGGCGATAGCAGCTTTGTGTCTTATGCCAATACGGGTGTGATTGCTGCAAATGGCGATTTATTACAAAGCGAATTTGATTCAATTTCAGTCGGCCTAACCCAGCAGTTTAATGACAAATTGCGCGGTACATTGGGTTATGGCTATATGAATTTTGATCAGGATACTGGTTATTTGGCTGCTGTTGATCAAACTAAAGCCAATAAAGACTTATGGCAAGCTTGGGCCAATATTTTCTATAGCCCAACCAAGCCTTTAAGTTTTGGTTTGGAATATGTCTATGGTGAGCGTGAAGCCTATGGACCTGTCTTAAATACTGAAGGTGATGCGATTAGTAGTCGTAAGGGTGAAGATAACCGTATCAATGCGGTTGCCATTTACAATTTCTAAGACTTCTTTGCATAAAAGCGTCTGATCTGTAACAGAAGCGTGGATGAATTAATCCGCGCTTTTGCTATTTTGAAGAATGGTTTCTGTCAGTAGATTGACTGCATTTTCGATCTTGGCTGTCCATTCAAACGAACAGTTCAGGCGAATATAATGTTGGCTGGCAGGCTCCGGCTTAAACAGCAGTGCAGGGGCAATTGAAATATGCTGTTGCAGCAATTGTTCATAGAGCTGCTGGGCATCGACTTCTTTAGGTAATTCAATCCAGAGAAAATAACCACTGGAATAATAGTAAATTTCACAGATGCTTCCCAAACGTGCTTTAAGTTCTTGATAAAATTTCTTTTTATATTTTTCCAGATGCTGCCTTAAATGCCGCAAATGTTTTTCATAATGATGATGTGAAATAAACTCGACCAGTGCATTTTGCAGTAAGGGGCTGACCGTTAAAGTGCTCATGAGCTGTAAGTGCTGAATGGCATCGGAAAATGGGCCGGCATACACCCAACCGACGCGTGCACCCATCCCCAGCGTTTTCGAAAATGAGGCGCAGTGCAAAACCATCTGATGCCGATCAAAATATTTAACCGGTAACGGTTTGGATGAACCATAATTTAGTTCCTGATAAACATCATCTTCGATTAAATACACCTGATATTCATACAAGAGTTCCGCAATTCTCTGTTTGATTTCAGAAATGACGGTAAAACCAATCGGATTATGAGCATTCAGCATCAGCCAGCACACCTTAATCGGGTACTGTTTTAAAGCCTGTTCAAATGATTCCAGATCAAAGCCAAACTGTGGATGTTCCGGAATCGTAATCACCTGTAATCCCAGACGCTCGGCTGCCTGCCAGGCACCATAAAATATGGTTTGCTGTAGCAGAATAAAATCACCGGGTTGGGTTAAGGCCTGTAAAGACAGATTCAATGCTTCTAGTGCACCGGATGTAATGACAATGTCATCTTGATTGCAGGTAACTCCTTGTAATTGATAACGGTTAGCAATCAGTTGCCGCAAGTTCTGATTGCCGGGCGGCATATGATTCTGGTTGTTATAACTGCTTTTTCTTTTGGCCTGCTGCGCCAGAATCTGCATAAATTTGGCGTTATATAACAGCTCTGCATTGGGAAAGGCAGAACCAAAAGGCACAATCTCTGCTGACTGAGTCGATTTTAAATAATTAAATACCACCGAATTGATTTGAATTTTAGGATTTAAACCAATCTGGGCGGACTGTTTGCTATTGAGCAGAGCTTGAGTGTGTTCTGCAACGTAATAGCCCGATTTGTCTTTGGCATAGAGCAGCCCTTGCGCTTCAAGTTCCTGATAAGCATTGAGTACAGTCATCAGGCTATAACCAGATAATTGGGTCTGTTCGCGAAGTGAAGGTAATTTTTCATGTGCCTTCCATACGCCATTTTCAATCATCTGACGAATATTTTGTGCCAGTTTTTCAGACTTATACATATACTTTCTTGAACTAAAACTGTTCTAATTATTTTGATTTATAGCATATTTTAGGATGCTTAATATAACAAAAGGGAGGAATAGGATTATTGACATTCTATTTTTAAGCTTGAGTCTTGATGCAAGACAATTAAAGTGAAAATCAGGTCTCAAATTTTCTGTGGAAATTTTATCTCTAGATAAATCATATTCCCATTTTTATACGCCTCAGTCACTTGGCTTAATTTGTCACAATTCGATACTTACAAAGTTAGATTTCCTTGCTAAATTCAATCCACATGATGATAAAAAGTAAGTTACGGTTTCAGACCGAGCCATCATGCAACTATAACAACGATACGCAAATACGGACCAATAACAAGCACAAAGGAGTGGAGAATGCTCGGAAATATGATGTTTCAGCCTTTACTGATCAGCAGCATGATTGAACATGCAGGACGCTATCATGCCGATACCGAGGTAATTTCCAAAAATACCGATACCAGTATTACAGTGACCAATTGGGGAGAAATTCACCAAAACTCGAAACGTTTTGCCAATGCATTACAACAACTCGGCTTAGCGCAGGGAGATCGGGTCGCGACTATTGCCTGGAATAATCATCGCCATTTAGAGTCCTGGTATGCCATTTCTGGCAGTGGCCTGGTCTGTCATACCATTAACCCGCGCTTATTTCCGGAACAGCTGATTTTTATTATGAATGATGCTGCGGATCGCGTGGTGCTGTTCGATAAAACATTTGTCCCTTTAATTAAAGCCGTGAAAGCGCTGTTGAGCTCAGTCGAGCATTTTATCTGTCTGGATGCAGCTGATCCGGCAGTTAGAGAAGCGATACCAGAAGTACAATTTTATGATGATCTGATTGCCGGCCAAAATGCAGATTTCGAGTGGCCAACACTTGATGAAAACTCGGCAAGCTCTCTGTGTTATACATCAGGAACCACGGGCAATCCCAAAGGTGTGCTGTTTAGCCATCGCTCTACGGTATTACATAGCTATGCCATCATTTTACCTGATTCCTTAAATGTCTCGGCTGCCGACATTATGTTGCCTGTGGTGCCTATGTTCCATGTAAATGCGTGGGGCACGCCGTATGCGGCTGCAATGGTCGGATGCACCTTGGTTCTTCCTGGACCGGGTCTGGATGGCGCCAGTCTGGTCAACCTGATTGATACTTATCAGGTTTCGGTAGCACTTGGTGTGCCGACCATCTGGCAGGGTTTGATTGCCGCCGCAAACCAGTCAGGCTCCAAACTGGAAAGCCTAAAACGGAATGTAGTAGGTGGATCGGCATGTCCACCGGCCATGCTAAGAGCTTTCAAAGAACAGTTTAATTGTGAAACGATCCATGCCTGGGGCATGACAGAAATCAGTCCATTAGGTACAGCGAATCAGCTCAAGACCAAACATTTGCATCTGTCTGATGAAGAAAAATTACAGATTCGTCTGTCTCAAGGCCGTCCGCCATTCGGGGTTGACCTACGTTTGACCGATGCAGAAAAAGGGACGCATGAAATTGAACGTGATGGACAGACCACAGGAAATTTACAGGTCAAAGGGCATTGGGTCATCAGCCATTATTTCGGCAAGGAAGAATCAGCACTAACTGCAGATGGCTGGTTTGATACCGGCGATATTGCTACGCTGGATCAGGATGGTTTTATGAAACTCAGTGACCGTTCTAAAGATTTAATCAAGTCTGGCGGAGAATGGATTTCATCGGTGGAACTGGAGAATATTGCCATGGGACATCCGGAAATTGCGATGGCTGCCGTAATTGCCGCCCAACATCCTAAATGGGATGAGCGCCCGGTATTGATTGCCATTAAAAAGCCGGACAGCCAGCTAAGTGAGATTGATCTGCTGGAATATTATGCAGACAAGGTAGCCAAATGGCAGATTCCAGACCGAGTCGTATTTGTTGATGCGATTCCACTCAGTGGTACTGGTAAAATGCTGAAAAAAGATCTGCGTGAATTATATGGGACTATTCTTTTGGAGCAGGCAGCAGGTTAAAGCGTCATTTAATCTGAAAATTCCTACATGAAGTCAAAAAACTGATCTCGAATAGAGATCAGTTTTTTTATGTACAGGCTAAGCAGCGTTGTCTGTTTAAAAATGCTTTTTCTCAATCCATATCGCTTTGATCGATACTTTTAGATGATATTGTCCGACAAAAAGTCATATTATATGGCTTAGGCACATAATTTGACCTGTATTGACATGGTCTGAGTGTGAGAATTCTTTATCCTGAGCAATATAATAATTAGACAGTTGTACATTAATAAAACTGTCTGCGGATAAGGGGATAAAAATGACAAGCATGCCAACCTATCAGCCGCATTGGATCCGGGAAGATTTCATTGATTTTATTGGTGAAAAAATCCATCCAACCTGGGCAATTAAAAAAGTTAAGGCTGCCGTTATGGGCATTCAAGCCATCAGCCCTGACTTTTTCAAAATTCACTTACGTCCAAATCATAATTTTAAAGCCAAGTCATTTCAGGCCGGCCAGAATATTGCAGTGACTGTTAGACTCGATGGCATACGACATCAGCGACATTATTCTGTGGTGACGGTATTGAAAAATGGTGATCTGATCATTGCGGTTAAACAGCAGGGTAAAGTGTCACGTGCCTTAAGTCTGATGCAAATTGGTGCGGTGGTTGAAATATCTCAGCCCCAAGGTGAGTTCACATTGCAAAAATCCACCCAGCCGATTTTATTCCTGGCTTCAGGTAGTGGTATTACCGCCATTTACTCCTTGCTGCAAAAAGCAGTCATTCAGTCTCTGGAACAGATCGACCTGATTTATTTCACTCGAGATGATGCCTTTCATGCTGAACTGAAAACATTGGCTCTTATGCATCCAAACTTGAAATATCACCATTTCAATACCGTGGAACACCAGCAGCATCTGACGCAGAGCTTATTACAAAAGCTGGTGCCAGACTTTGCAGAACGAAAAATTTATGCTTGTGGCTCCGCCGGGATGATGAAGGCCGCACTTCGCATCGTTGATAAACTGGATTTGAAATCCAATTTTCATTCGGAATATTTCCAGATTGTAATCGATGAAAAAATTAAAGCACAGCCGGTACAGTTTTTAAGATCGCAGCAAGAGTTTCAGGCACAGTCCAATTTACTGGAAAGTGCCGAAAAATCCGGCTTGCGACCAGCACATGGTTGCCGAATGGGTATCTGCAATACCTGTTCCTGTACCAAGGTCAGTGGTTCGGTACGAAATGTCCTGACTGGTGAAATTGATCATGGTAATAATACCCAGATCAAACTGTGCATTTCTCAGGCAGTGAGTCCTGTGGTGATTAATCTATAAACTATTGATAAGCCATTAATTAAACTATAAGAAGGTGCTCCCATGAATATGCAAATTGATTTTAAACGACATAGCAAAAGCCAATTTCTCAGTCCGGAACAGATTGAGGAATTCGGTGCCAAGGTCGATGCAATCCGCCGCAAGGTCATGGATGATCTGGGGGAAAAAGACGCCGAATATATTTATAAAATCCGCAACTTTGTCCGCTATAGCGAAATTGCCTCACGCGGCATGCTGATGTTTGCCGGTTGGTTGCCACCGGTATGGCTGGCGGGGACAGGTCTGCTCGGTCTTTCCAAAATCGTGGAAAATATGGAACTCGGTCACAATGTCATGCATGGCCAGTTCGACTGGATGAACGATCCGAGTCTGAACGGTGCGACCTATGATTGGGATACGATTTCAACCGGCGATGACTGGAAATACACGCACAACTATATTCATCATACCTATACCAATATCGTCGGAATGGATCATGATGTCGGTTATGGTCTGATTCGGGTCAGTGAATCGCAAAAGTGGGAACCACGTTTCCTGTTCAATATTCCACTGGGCATTCAGTTAATGGTGTTTTTCGAATGGTATGTTGGCTTGCAACGCCTGCATCTGGAAGATGTGATTGCTTATGAAACAAAGACCTGGAAAGAAGTCTGGGAAGAAGCAGCACCTTTGCGCCAAAAAATGCGCCGTCAGGTGTTAAAAGATTATGTATTTTTCCCGATCATTGCCGGGCCAAATGCCATTCCGGTATTTACCGGAAATGCAGTGGCCAATGTGATTCGCAGTCTATGGGCTTCTGCCGTCATTTTTAACGGTCATTTCACTGAAGATGCTGAAACCTTTGAAATGGACAATACCGACAATGAAACCCGTGCCGAGTGGTATTTACGCCAGATTCGCGGTTCGAGCAATTTTAGTGGAACAACTTGGCTACATATCTTGAGTGGTAATTTGAGTCATCAGATTGAGCATCATCTATTCCCGGACATGCCCGCCAATCGCTATGCGCAGGTTGCGCCAAAAATCAAAGCGCTCTGTGCAGAATATGGTATTCACTATAACGAAGCCAGCTTCATGAAACAGTTTTCTACAGTGTGGGTAGGTCTGGCTAAATGTTCTCTACCGAATCACTGGACTGAGCAGGTGGTTGAAAAAACCCATGCTGCCAAATCTGTATTCAACTACTTTAAAGCGAAACTATTGTCATAATTTTTAAGCTTTACTTATTCACCATTTTGGTACTCCTCAATAGATTTGGATGGTCTATTGAGGAATTTTTTTTTGACCTTTATCAGATTCAATATCATTAGAATAATCCTGTTTATGAATAAAATATGGATACAGATTTCAAAAAATGACGAAAGCAAAACAGATCCAGTACTGCTGAAACGCTTTGCCTACAACAACCTGCTTCAGCTCTAAAGGCTTCTCTCTATAATGGCCGCGTCGTTACACTCAAGGTCTCAGTTTTGAAACATCTTAAATATTTTTCAGCAATCCCATTATTAGTGCTTTTAACTGCTTGTAACACCACTGAAGCACCCGCACCAGATTATCAGGGCAATTGGAAAAACACCGTGGAAAATCCAAAACTTGAAAATATTCTGGTTATTTCTAAAAATGGTGAAAATTATCTGATTACCAATACGATCAAAGATAAGGAAACCGGTAAAACCGAGAAAAAGAATCCAATGCCCGCTGCAGTGAACGAAAATGGCATGCTTCAGTTGAATGCAGGTGCAGGTATGGTCGATTTCGCAATCGATGAGAAAACCGGAAATCTGGTCGGTTCAGGCTCAATCTATAAAAAAGCCAAATAGTCAGCGAGAATTTTACGCACAAGATAAAATCAAAGATGTCATGTGAAAGGACAGAGCATGACATCTTTTTTAGGAATGCTTTATGGAACGAAACTTAATAATTCAGCAAAATCTTCGACATAATAATTTGCTTTGGCTTTGATCAAATCTATTTCATGAGCGGAGTACTGGTCATAAATTGCCACTACCTCGATGCCCGCATGATTTGCTGCTTCTACACCGACTAGAGAGTCTTCAATAATTAGACATTCCTCAGGTCGAAGGTTAAAGGCTTGCAAAACATTCAGATAAACTTCGGGATGAGGTTTAATGTTCTGGACATTTTCACGGGTGAGAATCAAGGAAAAGTCCTCATCAAAGCTGATTTTAGAATTAATATTTCGATTGTTATCCTGATAGCGCTGTACATTGAATAAACTGGTGGTGGTGGTCAAAGCCAGTGATATCTGTTGCTGTTTTAAAGCCTGAATCAGGAGGTCTGCCTGAGGTTTTAACTCGACGATATAATCAAGAAAATGTCGGGAAATACTATAACGACGATTTTTTACTTCTTTTTTAGCTGGTTCAAAACCGTATTGTTCTTTTAAAAATCCACAATATTCCAGATAAGGATCTGACATATGTCTCAAGGCGGTAAGTTGAAGATCGCGCTGTTGCTGAATCTGAATCTCATGTAAATCGACTTTTCTGTTGGAGAGCTCATCAATCAGGGCTGCATCTACCTGATTCCAGATGCCTACAGAATCAATCAACGTACCATCTAGATCAAAACAGACCAGCTTTTTATCCTGAAACATATAAGATTTCTCTGTATTTTTACCATTTATTCGGTGGGGCTGAGTATATCGCATACGATTTAAATGTTTAACTGACCTGAGCAAACCGGGCTGGAAATTTTACGCTAAGGGACTTTTTAATGGATTTATTCACCTGTTAAAAGTATTTATTTACGGAAAATTACAGCGAGTTTAATCCTGAAAATAGTGGCGAAGTGTTATATTTTAATCTGACCATAAATGAACTTATGCGGATGAAAGACCTGTCCGAATGAGGAGAAAGTTAAAGGAAATGTGTTTCTGTGTTTGAACTTGACTGTAAATTGCTCAGTATTTTTTATTATGTCTATAAATTTAAAAACGTATCTCAGGCAGCCGATCATTTAGATATGAGCCAGCCAGCGGTGAGCAATCTGCTGAATAAAATTCGCCAGCATTATAGTGATCCTTTATTTTTACGTATTGGCAATGAAATGCTGCCGACAGACCTGTCCAAACAGCTCTTTCCCTTGGTCAGCGAAGCACTGAGCAAAGTTGAAGCAATCAATAATTTTACGATCAATTTTGATCAGGTCACTTCACAGCAGCGCTTTACACTGGCGATGACCGATGTATCCCATCTGGTGTTATTGCCAAAAATTTCCCAGTATCTGAAGCAGCATGCATCCCATATCCGTCTGAATGTGCGTCCGATTACCTCGGAAACCAGTTATCAGATGGCCAATGGTGAGATTGATCTGGCTTTAGGCTTCTTGCCAAATCTGGAGAATGGCTTTTATCAGCAGAAACTGTTTGAGCAATATTATGTAGTGATCGCAGCGAAAGACCATCCGCGGCTCACGGGTGATAGCATCACGGCCGAAGAGTATTTACGTGAAACCCATATCGATATTGATGCCGGGATGGGGCATTACCATATTGAAAATGAATTGCTGAATCTGGAACTCAAGCGTGACATTCTAATGCGTCTGCCAAGTTATCTGGGGGTAGGACTGGTGGTACAGGAAACCGATGCGATTGCGACCGTGCCTTATTATTTGAGTGAAGTTTTATTATCACGTGGCAATCTTAAGATTTTTGAAGCACCGATTGCGTTCCCCACCTATTCTGTAAAGCAGTATTGGCATATGTCCTGTCATCATAAAACCAGCCATCAATGGCTACGTAATATGCTGCATGAAATTTTAAGTAAATAACTCTACCGCTTAAATAGTTTGATTGAGTTCTCATCTCTAGATTTTACAATTCCCGGTACAAGCCGGGATTTTTTTATTTTGGTACATCTTGATGCCTTTTTCAGAGCCTTGCACCTGAAGTGATCAGTTCCATCTCAAAAAAAGTATTACGAATATAAAAAATAGTATTACCAGTTTGGCACGTCCTTTGCATCTATCTACATCATCATAAAGTGATCTAGGGTTCCGATACATGAAGATTCATGTAGGTCTGCGACCGAGAGTTCACGGCTTAAGTTTCAAGCTCAAGCTACACGGAGGGATAAAAGCCCGGGAGGTAAACCGTACAAGATTGGGATGGATGCATATGAGCACAACTACTTATCACGAAGATCAAGTCCTCTGGACTGAACGTTTACCGGGTGGACACCACTGGTCAGCACGCATCCAGCGTGGCGCAGTTTTACAACTTAAATCTTTAGGCGCAAATGCCAATGTTTCACTGTTTTGTGTGAATAGCGAAGATAAGCTTGAAGCCTACAACATGCCAGACAGCTTAAAAGCACAACACACGGCATTTTTAAGTACAGGGCATATTTTAGCGTCTGATTTAGGACGTGCGATGATCTCGATTGTCAAAGATGACCACGGTTGGAATGATGCTTTTTGTGCGCCAAGTACCGCACCGCAAATTGGAGCACAGTTTGGCACGAAGACCTTCCAGGATGCCCGCAACGACATGTACCGCAACGGTAAAGACAGCTTGCTTTTAGAGATGACCAAATTTGGCTTATCGGCGACGGATCTTAGTAGTAGCTTAAACCTATTTTCAAAAGTTGCACCGGATGACAACGGCAACTTGTCTTATGTCGTATCTGATAATACCGATCAAGTGATTGAACTACGCTTTGAAATGGATTGTTTGGTGTTTTTATCCAGCGCACCACATGCACTCGACAATTCTAATGAATATGCACCAGCCGATATTCAGCTCTCACTCTTTAAAGCACTGCCTTTAGGCGACACCGATGTCTGCCGTGACTCATGCCCGCAAAATCAGCGTGCGTTTCAAAATAATAACCGCTACTACGCTTTAACTGCTTAAGGGGAATGATCATGACTGCACTCGTAAATCTAGAAAAATCAGTACTTAGCGAAGTTTGTCCTGCCGGTGAAGCATGGATGTGTGAAGTCAAAAAAGGCCAGTATTTCCGTATTGTTGACCTTGAAGGCAACCAGGCGGTTGATACTTTATTTATTTCCGCACATAACCCTGAAGAGCGTTATAGCGCAACCGATACTTTGGCGATGAACCGTCAAATTTATCTCGAAAAAGGCACAACTTTATATACTAACTTTGGCAATAAAATCGCCACCATTAATGATGACAATTGCGGTCGCCATGACACTTTAGGCGGTGCATGTTCATGTGAAAGTAATACGGTCCGTTATGCGCATGATAAATATCCAATGCACAGTTGCCGTAACAATTTCATGATTGCATTGTCACAACATCCGATTGCGAAAAAGCATGGTCTGAATGTGCGCCATATCGGTCCAAATATTAATTTTTTTATGAATGTACCTGTAACTTCAGATGGTCACCTGAAATTTGATGATGGGATTTCTGCACCGGGCAAATATGTGGAAATTAAAGCTGAGATGGATTTGATTGTGTTGATCTCAAACTGCCCACAACTGAATAACCCATGTAATGCCTATAACCCAACAAAAATTCAACTGATTGTCCGTGAAGGCGAGGTATAAGACTATGACTTTAAAATATGGGTTTAATAAAGTTCTCATCGCCAACCGTGGTGCAATTGCTTGTCGTGTCATCCGTACCCTTAAAAAATTAGGCATCCAATCGGTTGCGGTGTATTCGGAAGCAGATCGTGATTCCTTGCATGTGACTTTAGCTGATGAAGCCGTCTTTATTGGTGATGCACCTGCAAGCCAAAGCTATCTGAATGTCGATAAAATCTTAGAAGTGGCCAAACATACCGGTGCGCAAGCGATTCATCCGGGCTATGGATTCCTGTCTGAAAATGCCGAATTCTGTAATCTCTGTGAAGCACAAGGCATTGTGTTCTTGGGCCCAAATGCCGAGCAAATGAAAGCATTTGGTCTGAAACACACTGCACGTGAATTGGCAATTCAAGCCAATGTACCGTTATTGCCAGGTAGCCAATTATTGGCTGATGAAGCTGAAGCCCTGCTTGAGGCTGAGCGTATTGGCTATCCTGTGATGCTGAAAAGTACCGCAGGTGGTGGTGGTATTGGCATGCGTTTGGTGTGGAATGCGGAGGAGCTGAAAGAAGCTTATGCAACCGTGTCTTATTTAGCGCAAGCCAACTTTAAAGATGCAGGCCTTTACTTAGAAAAATTCGTACAAAATGCTCGTCATATCGAAGTGCAAATCTTTGGTGATGGCAACGGTTTAGTTCTAGCACTGGGCGAGCGTGATTGTTCGGTGCAACGTCGTAACCAAAAAGTCATTGAGGAAACGCCTGCACCACACTTAAACGATGAACAACGTGCCTACATCCAAAATGTCGCGATTCAATTGATGCAATCGGTGAACTACCGTTCGGCAGGAACTGTTGAATTCGTGATGGATACCGACACACAAGAATTCTATTTTTTGGAGGTGAATACCCGTCTACAAGTGGAACATGGCGTCACTGAACAAGTGTTTGGTGTCGATCTAGTTGAATGGATGGTGACTTTAGGCAGTAGCGATTGGGTTGCACCTACATCAACACTTGAGTCTCAAGGTCATTCGATTCAAGTGCGTCTTTATGCTGAAGATCCAATCAAAAACTTTCAACCAAGTGCTGGACTTTTGACTCACGTTGAATTTGATGCCAATGCCCGTAATGAAACTTGGGTAGAAACCGGCTCCAATGTCTCGTCGTTCTATGACCCGATGATTGCCAAAATTATCGTCACAAGCGATTCTCGTGATTCTGCCATTCAAGCCATGACGGATACTTTGGCTAAAACTTCGGTTGCCGGCATTGAAACCAATCTTGAATATCTGCAAAACATTATTGAGGGTGAGATCTTTAAAGCAGGCACGCAAACCACACGCTTCTTAAATACCTTTGAGTGGAAAACCCAAAAGATTGAAGTCCTTCAAGCAGGCATTCAAACCGCCGTGCAAGATGTCACAGGCCGTTTGGGCTATTGGGATGTCGGCGTACCGCCATCAGGTGCGATTGATCCGCTGTCTTTAAATGTTGCGAACCAACTGTTAGGCAATGCACCAAATACCGCAGGGCTCGAATGTACCTTGCAAGGCCCAAGCTTAAAATTCCATTGTGATAGTCAAATTGTATTGGCAGGTGGTGATATGCCATCGACGTTGGATGGTGTGTCTGTCCCGATGTGGCAGACTGTGAATGTGCGCAAAGGTCAGGTACTCAAATGTGGCAAGATCGCCACAGGTTGCCGTACTTATATCGGCATTAAAGGTGGTCTGAATGTGCCTGAATATTTAGGCTCACAAGCGACTTTTACCTTAGGTCAGTTTGGTGGTCATGCAGGGCGTAATTTATTGATTGGCGATATGCTTCCAATCACGGCATTTACATCCGATGAAGTGAAAGCATTAAATGAAGATCAAATCCCAACATTCTCAAATACTTGGGAAATTGCGGTGATGTATGGTCCACATGGTGCACCTGATTTCTTTACCAAAAACGACATTGATACTTTCTTTGCCAACACCTTTGAGATTCACTTTAACTCAAGCCGTACCGGTATTCGTTTGATTGGACCAAAACCTGAATGGGCACGTGAAGACGGCGGTGAGGCCGGTCTGCATCCATCCAATATTCATGACAATGCCTATGCCATTGGCGCGATCGACTTTACTGGCGATATGCCGATTATTCTCGGGCCAGATGGTCCAAGTTTGGGCGGTTTCGTGTGCCCTGCGGTGGTGATCAATTCTGAATTATGGAAATTGGGTCAGCTCAAAGCCGGTGATAAAGTTAAATTTGTGCCTGTGAGCTACCATCAAGCCAAATTGCTGAATGAAAAATATCATGCGCAATTAACTGCTCAAGATACACAAGCAGTCACCTTTGATGAATCGTTCTATCCTGAAATCAGCACACTGAAATCTGCCATTTTAGATACCCTAAAAGGTCAAAATGGCACGCCTGATGTGGTGTATCGTCCTGCCGGTAACAACTATATGTTGGTGGAATATGGCGAGTTAGTTTTAGATTTAAACCTGCGTTTCCGTATTCATGCGCTGATGCAATGGGTCAAAGATCAAAACATTCAAGGCATTATTGACCTGACACCGGGTATTCGTTCATTGCAAATTCATTTTGATTCATTAAAACTCGATCAACTGGATTTATTGCGCCTGTTGCAGGTCGCAGAAGCAGAATTACCTGATGTAACCGAAATGGAAGTGCCATCGCGTACCGTGTATTTACCGCTGGCTTGGGAAGATTCACAAACTCAATTGGCAACTGAGCGTTATGTACAAACGGTACGAAGTGACGCGCCGTGGTGTCCGGACAATATCGAATTTATCCGCCGTATTAATGGCTTGAAAGATAAACAAGCGGTGAAAGATGTGGTCTATAACGCCAGTTATTTGGTGATGGGCTTGGGCGATGTGTATTTGGGTGCACCTGTAGCAACTCCGCTTGATCCACGTCAACGTTTGGTGACTACTAAATATAATCCTGCGCGTACATGGACACCTGAAAATGCCGTGGGTATTGGCGGTGCCTATATGTGTGTCTATGGCATGGAAGGTCCGGGTGGCTATCAGTTTGTCGGTCGTACGTCGCAAATGTGGTCACGCTACCGTAAAAACCCCGACTTTGAACAAGGTATGCCGTGGTTATTGCGCTTCTTTGACCAGATTAAGTTTTATGAAGTGTCTGAGTCCGAGTTGATGCACATGCGTGAAGACTTTAAAGCAGGTCGTTTAAAACTGCGGATTGAAGAAGGTGTATTGAATCTGAAAGAATACAATGACTTCTTAATCGAAAATCAAGAATCTATTTGTGCCTTTAAAGCGGTGCAACAAGCTAACTTTGATGCAGAGCGCCGTCGTTGGCATGAAGCAGGACTTGCAGAATATGTCTCTGAAAGCCTAGATACGGTGGATGATGGTGAAGGCGTTGAAGTGCCTGAAGGTGGTTGTGCAGTGGAATCGCACATGCCGGGTTCAATTTGGAAAATTGAATGTCAGTCGGGCGATATTGTGGAAGAAGGTGCAACGCTTGCGGTGATTGAAGCAATGAAGATCGAGATTCCAATTATTGCGCCTGAGCGTATGCGAGTCGATGCGATTACCATTGAGAAAGGGCAAACGGTGAAAACGGGGCAGGTATTGTTTACCTTGGCGCCAGTGGCTTAATTAAGTGGAAATAAAAAAGACCGTCCGTTAGGGCGGTTTTTTATTATACTAATGAAAAATATATGAATTATTCAAATCCAGACTATGAATGAAACCAATAGTGCTCTAGCAAATATTACTGATGCAGGATTATTCGAAAGATTAGCATCTGATGTGCTTAGATTTGCTGAACCTGAGATTTATAAGAGTATTTCTCATCAGGGTATGAATCCGCAAGGTAAAACAATTAAAGCACCATTGGATAATGTAGGTTGGTGTTATGTCAACGGCGAAGCAAAGGTTGTTGCAGTAGCACATACAACAACATCACGTAATGATTTAGAAACCAAATGGTTGAGAGATTTAGACACAGTTACACCGAGAAAAAAAGGTAGTAAACCCACAGGAAGTGATGGTGACTTAGTAAAAGCAATTAAAGAGTTAGTTAAAATTAGGCAAGGAAATCCTGATTTAAAAGCAAGGTTAGCCTTGATGTGTAATAGTGATGAGCCTCAAGAAATACGTATAAAAGCACATCAGCTTGCTTCACAACATGATATTGAATTAGAAATATGGTCAAACTCTAGAATTTCTTCATTTTTAGATATTGATCCGAATGGTCAAACAATTCGTCATAAATATTTTGGTGTTTTGCCTACTGTTCTATCTCATGAAGAACTCTTAAGAATAGGCACTTTAAGTACTGTACATCTTAATTTTAAACAAGACTTATTCGTTGAACGTGATGACATAAAATTTCAAAATTTGAATTTAGTAATTGGAACCTCTGGTTCAGGTAAAACTACTATTTGTACGAACTTTATTCTAAAAAAGTTAGATAAAGGGCATCCGATTTTAGTATTGAGGGAAGAAAACATACAAAATTCTTTAAACTTAGATGAAGCTATTGAAAAAGAGCTACAGAGATATTCAGGTCGCTTAATTAAAGGATGTGGTAGAAAGGCTTTAGATTTATGTTCTGTGGAAAACCCTTTAATCATTTTAATTGAGGATATTAACAATATAAATAATACCGAACAACTAATTGAAAAAATTAGCTCATGGGCAAGCAATGAAAAAAGAATAAATATCTTGTGTCCTGTTTGGTATCAAAAACTAAGCATACTTTCACTCAAGCTCAAAGAAGAACTATCTAAAAACGGATTTTCATATATTTATTTAGATAATTACACAGATGAGCAAGCATTAGAGGCATTACAAAAAAGATGTAAATCAGAAAACCTAAATATTGATGAGTTGACATTAAAAAGTATTGCAAGGAACGTTGGCAATGATCCCTTGCTTTTGGCTTTAGTTGATTTTAAGGAAACTAAAAAAAATGATAAAATTATTGAAAAATTTATTTCAACAACACTAGAAAATATTGCATATGCAAAAGAAAAATTTTGTAATGATCTTGAAATAACTCTTTCAAAAAGTATTTCATATTTGGTTTTAAATAAGATTGATAAAATCAATATAAGTCAATTATCTGGATTTTTAGATCGCGAGGAAAGGTCAGATCTACGGAATATACTCGATGATGGACAAATTATAAGACTTGATGAACAAAATATTATTATCTTTCGTCATGACAAGATTAAATTTCTGCTCATGGCTCAAGCTATACAGGATTTTTTAGAAAAAGATGAATATTTAGAATTTTTGACTGATCCCTATTTCTCAGAAGCATTGGGACTATCCTGTTATTTATCCTTATTAAACATTGAAAGACTTGAATTACTTACTCAGCATAATTTTTTAATAGGAATATATGCTTACTATTATGCTATCAAAGACAATTCTGAATATATTGATACTTGCATAAAAGTCATTTCAAATTGGTTGAATAATCAAGAAAATCATAAGCTATCGAAGAGTACATTACGTTATAAATCACTTACGGTTCTAAATGAATTGGTACACACCTCAATTCTAGAATTGCTTAAACTTTATCCTAAAAAAGATCGCCATGATTTGTATTATGAATGTGGCTTTAAAAATGGAAATTTAAGTGATGGTATTCATTGGATAAGATTGTTTCCTTTTGAAATAAACTATCCGCAGATTCATTTAGTTATAAATTTCATAGTAAAAAAATATAAAAATGGCTTAAAAAATAAGTTATTTGAAATTCTTAAAGATCAAAATACTAAAGTTTCAACTCTTCATTCGCTATTTATAATCATAGGATACATTGGAGATGTAGAGTATTTAGATTCGGTAACGATTGCTATAGACAACATTAAAGATGAAGAAAAAGATTACCTTCTTGTATTTTGGGTGCTATCAAGAATCTGTGATGAAAAATCAGTATATTTACTAGATTCAGTTTTAAACTATTGGAATAACTTATCAGAAGAGCAAGATCAGTATCAGAGATCACCTAAAAATTCATTCACAATGTACTCTTTGGACTTTAAATTTAAAAATTATTTACCAACAGAGTCTACTATCCATTATTTACTAAATTGGGCTCAGACGAGTGGTTTAAAAAATTATATTTTGTATTTATTGAGATTAGTTGATCATCCTGATGTATTAGAAGCCCAAGTTAAAAAATTAGCAGATTGGGATAGAAGAGGATTTCATACATGGGGACAGATAGCTGACGATGTGAGTCGTGCTTTTAAAGAAGGTCAATTATTATCTAAGCCTTCAAAGGATAGACTTAAAGAAATATTTATAAATAATCAAAATGATTCTTGTGCTCGTAAACATGCTTTAGCTATATGGATTAGCAGTCCTAGTGAGGGGGATCTACCTACACTTCAAACCATTTTAAGTGAAGATGAAATATATGATAGCGTTTTAATGGCAAAAGCAAAATATAGGGATTTGAGCATAGTCGATCAGTTAATAGATAAAATTAAAAATAATGATTCCACATATTGGTGGCAAGCAACTCGCTATATGTGGCATGACAAATTTGAACAAATCTTTGAAGATCATATGTTGACCATCAATGATGATAATTATTGGATGCTATTTGAAATATTCGAAAAATTCTCTATAGAGAAAGCAGAAACTTTATTAAAAAAACATTGGGATAAGCTCAATCAATATAATATTTTTATTCAGCTAGCACTTTTAGTTGGTACTGATAAATTATGTTCGTTAGTGCATAACTCAATCCAAGAGAGAAATTTACAAGAAGTTTTTAAATACTTTAATCATCATTGGGGCTTTAAAACTGAAGGTCGTAAAGGAATCTATCGTGATCAACAAATTCTAGCAATAAAGCCATATATTCAATATTTTGATGATCTAGCTAAAATGAATTTGTACCAAATTTGTCTTAAAAATGGGTGGAAAAATTTTGCACAAGAAATTATAGAACCTCTAATTGCTGATGATAGCCAATATTCCTTAAAAATAAGTACTAAAAGGCTTAGTGAAGAACTTCAAGAAGGCAGAATTATTTGGTCAGATAGATGGCTTCATGATTGTGTTGATCAAGGATGGAGTATTGTTGAAGCATTTGAAGTCTTAATATCTTGGCTTGATACCAATTATTGTGATTTAGCGGTAGATATTGTTGTATCTAATCTTGAGTACACAGGTTTGAGACAACATTTTTTAAGATTGAATGACTTATGTGAAATAAAAGGTGTAAATCAACATATACAAGAAATATTAGAGAGAACCTATTGGGCAATTTATTTAAGAACAATTGAATGATTTAAAAGACCTAATAACAGGTCTTTTAAAAGATATTTAAATTGGTTATCATTTGACTATTGTTTACATGTCTAGGACATCGCCAAGATGAACAATATTATCCATTCACGCTTTGTCGCAAGCGTATCAGACCTAAAAAAGAACCCAATGGAAGTGGTCAATAACGGCTTTGGTGAAGCAGTTGCCATCCTTAATCGTAATAATCCAGCATTCTATTGCGTACCTGCGGATATGTATGAACGCCTGATGGATCTGATTGAAGACAAAGAACTATTGATACTAGCCGAAGAAGCGCAAACAGAAGACACTGTAAAGGTAAGCCTAGATGACCTACGAGCTCGAGTTCACAAAAACCGCGCTTAAAAAGTTTGATAAGCTGAATCCGCAAATCGCAGAACAGTTCATTCGTAAGCTCGAAACAATATTAGATAACCCCAAAATCCCGAAAAACAAACTCAGTGGCTCTGTTGATTTATATAAAGTGAAACTTAGATCGGCAGGCTACCGTTTGGTCTATCAAGTCATCGATTCAAAAATTGTAGTTTTGGTTTTAGATGTAGACCGCAGGGATACCATTTATAAAAAGATGTGAAAAAATTTTCTGGAAGTGCTTGCCATTGCTAAATCATCTTTCAGCCACACTTTGATGCACCCTCGAACCCCAATGGTGCAAAATGGCCTATTTTTTAGGCACACTTAAAAAAGTAAATCATTCTTGTTTTGCCTCTTTTTGCGTATGTAATTAATTTCACAAGCATTCTGCTTAAATCTATTCTATTTGTATATTGTGGCACGCTTAATGCATTTATTTATATACAATATAAATAGAGGAGAGCAATACACTTGATCACTCATAATCACAAACATCGGTTAACCATTCATGTATAAAAAGAATAGCAAGGACATGAGCAATCAAAATGGAATAAACCGGTGAAATACAAAACTTACTTTTGCTTTAGAACAAGCCCCATTTCAATGTTATGGGGCTTTTTTTCGCCCTTTTAAGCAAGTTTATTTACCTCATCCAAATAACTAAAAATTGGCACGCTTTCTGCATTTTCCTAAGTAATACGAAATTCTGGTTTTGTAATATCCACAGGAGATGCACATGAACAATCCGACATCAAATAAAAAAATGCATCCATGGCTTCACTTTCTGGTTGAGCTGCTCAGCGTACGTGCAGGCTTTCACATTAAACAGTCTTCCCAATATCAACCCAAGGATCAACATCGTGCCTAAACAAAAATTGGCACGGATCAGTATTACCGTGCCAGAAACAACGCTACATGCGATGGATCAAAAAATTGTCGAGCAGCACTATGAAAGCCGCTCGCAGGCCATTGTCGATATGATTAACCGCCACCTGATTGATGATCTGGTGATTCGCGATGAAGTCATGGTTGGCACGCTTACCTTGCTCTATGACGTCAGCTTGAAACCGCTGCGCAGTCAGCTGGTCGATCTGCAGCAGCAGTATCTGGCACAAGTGATCAATTCGCTTCATATCCAGCTGGATGATGAAAAAATTCTGCAAGTCATGCTGATGCAGGGCGCGAGCAGTGACCTGAAAGAAATAAGCGAACAATTTATTGCACTGAAAGGCGTGATTAAAGGGCATCTCGAACTGATGGATGCCGTCATGCCACCCATTCCACAAAATACCGAACACACTTAAGGAGAACAGCTGTGCACAACTTATGGACTGTACAGGACTGGCAACACGCCTACCAGAATAACAATATCCAGCTTAGTGACCTGATTGAGTATGTTGCCGGATTGAATAATGACGATCATGCCTGGATTTCAATTGCAACAGCAGCACAATTACAGGCACAAATTGATGCATTGACTGGTGCAGATAGTGCAAGCTTGCCACTTTATGGGGTGCCATTTGCAGTCAAGGACAATATTGATGTTGCAGGGTTCTATACCACAGCAGCATGTAAAGAGGTAGCTTATCTGGCAACTTCCGATGCAACCGCAGTAGCCAAATTAAAAGCTGCCGGCGCGATTGTCGTGGGTAAAACCAATCTGGATCAGTTTGCGACGGGTCTGGTCGGTGTGCGCTCCCCATACGGCGCGGTAAAGAACAGCTTTAATCCTGAATATATCAGTGGCGGCTCGAGTTCGGGTTCCAGTGTAGTCGTCGCAAACGGATTAGTGCCATTTTCACTGGGTACAGATACTGCAGGTTCAGGACGTGTACCGGCAGGGCATAATAACATTGTCGGACTCAAACCGACCAAAGGCTGGTTCTCGACTACCGGCCTGATTCCGGCTTGCCGCACCATCGATGTGATTTCGATTTTTGCATTAACGGTGGATAATGCCTGGCAGGTAGCGCAAGTCATGCAGGGCTATGATGCCAGCGATGAGTATTCCAGAACGCATCCTCAAAATGTTCCTAGCCAATTTTCAAAAGGGAAAATTGCCATTCCAGATACACTGGAATTTTATGGCGATACTGAAACTGAAAAAGCATTCCAGCTGGCGATCGCACGTGCACAAAGCTTGGGTTATACAGTTGAGCCGATTGATTTTGCTCCATTTCAACAACTGGCGACTGCACTTTACAACCGCTCTTGGGTGGCTGAACGTACCAGTGCCGTGGAAAAAATGGTGCAACGTGAGCAGACCCATCCGGTAATTGGCCAGATTATTGCGCAGGCAGACCGGTTCAATGCGGTCGATGTCATGCAGGATGAATATGAACGCGCTCGCCTGAGCCGTGTTATTCAAAATACACTGGCAGATTATGATGCCTTGATGGTGCCTACTGCACCCACCATTTATCGCATTGCAGAAGTAGAAGCCGATCCTCTGGTAAAAAACAGCCACATGGGCGCTTATACCAATTTTGTCAATTTTGCCGATCTTTCGGCTTTGGCGCTACCAAATAGCATTCGTGCTGATGGTTTGCCAACGGGCGTGACCTTTATTGCGTCAGCCTGGATGGATGAAGCACTGGCCAAGTTCGGGCAAAAATGGCAGCAGGCGAGCCAGTTAAAGTTAGGCACATCTGAACGCCCATATGAAAAAACAACTGGAATCTCATCGGGTCACAGCGTCAAACTAGCTGTCGTCGGTGCACATCTGACCGGAATGCCGCTGAATTTTCAGCTGACCACACGTGGTGGCACCCTGATCAAGCAGACCCGGACTGCTTCGCATTACAAATTGTATGCTTTAAAAAATACCACACCGCCAAAACCTGGTCTGCAATACAATGCGAAAGGTTGTTCAATTGAAGTCGAAGTCTGGGACATTCCGCGTGCACTGTTCGGGGACAGTGTTGCAGAAGTTCCGGCACCTTTGGGGATAGGTAATGTTCAGCTGATCGATGGTACTTGGGTCAAAGGCTTTATCTGTGAAGGTTATGCACTTGAGGATGCAACAGATATCAGTCATTTCGGTGGCTGGCGCGAATTTATGAAATCTAAACAACTTTCAAATACCAAATTTAAATGTGAATGCATAGGGGAAGTCGCAAAATGATCAAAAAAGCACTGATGTCCGTTTCCGTACTGTCTGCAATCCTTTTTAGTGGCTGTGACAATACCGCTAAAGTACCTGAACCAAATGCCAAGGCAGAAAAAAGTGTGGCTACTCAGCCCATCCGGATTGGTTATAGTGACTGGCCGGGATTTGTGGCCTGGCAGGTGGCGATTGAAAAAGGCTGGCTGGAAGATGCCGGAGTTAATGCCGATTTTAAATGGTTTGACTATTCTGCTTCACTCGCTGCATTCGCAGCGAATCAGTTGGACGCTGTACTGGTCACCAATGGTGATAATCTGGTCACTGGCTCTGGCGGGACCAAAGGTGTGATGATCATGGCGACCGATTATTCAGCTGGAAATGACGTGATTATTGCCAAGAATGGCATTAACTCAATTCAGGATCTGCGCGGTAAAACGGTTGCAACTGAAAAAGGTCTGGTCGATCACTTATTGCTGTCCACTGCACTGGATGATGCCAAGGTTAAACTGAATGAGGTCAAACTGGTCAATACCATGACCAATGAATTGCCACAGGTTTTTGCCACTCCCGATATTGATGCGATTGCAGTATGGCAGCCGGTGGCAAATCAGGCTTTATCTGCGGTGGCCGGTTCCAAGATTATTTTCACCTCTAAAGACAAGCCTGGATTGATCTACGATACCTTGACCGTGAATCCAGCCCATCTGGAAGCCAATAAAGAGCAATGGAAAAAGGTGATTCAGGTTTGGGATAAAACTGTCAAATACATCAATGACCCGGCGACTCGTGAAGATGCTGCACAGATCATGTCCAAACGGGTTGGTGTCGATGCGAAAACCTATATGCAGTTCATTGATGGTACGCATTTACTTGATCTGGCCGCCAACAAGAAAGTCTTTACCAAAGGTGATGGTTTCGACTCGATCTATGGTTCCAGCTATCATGTGAACAAGTTCAATGTGGCCAACGGCATTTATACGACTGAAATGAACGTAGATGGCGTGATTGTTCCAACGCTGGTGCAAGAGCTGCAATAAAACCTGATCTCTTACATAAGAAATCCCCGGTCTGGGGATTTCTTATTGTTAAATGAGTAGATATTTTTTATAAATCAAAAAATGATTGAAGGGATATTGAAAAGCTCCTTCTCCTTCTGGGATGAGAGGCATAGCTTCGCATGAGGATGAGGGTATTTATTAGAAAGAACCCCTCCCTGAGGAGCATGCTCCGCAAGTCTCCTACAAGGAGAGGCAATTTACTTCTTAATAATTAAAAATGACTGATGAAAGAACGCTAATATCAAAAAATTAAAGCTGCGTACTTTTGGAAAAGACATTGATAAAAATAATGCCAATGATCATAAACGCCAGCCCGATCAGCGCGGGAAGATCCAGTTGCTGTTTAAACACCAAGAGACCAACCGTTGATATCAAGATAATGCCAGCACCAGACCAGATTGCATAGGCAATGCCCATCGGAATGGTTTTCATGGTCAGTGATAGGAAAAACAGGGCAACGGCATAACCGGCAATGGTGGCAAGTGAAGGCCCGAGCACGCTAAAACCATTGGAAGCTTTCAATGCAGAAGTGGCAATGACTTCTGCAATAATGGCAATCGACAGATATAAAAAAGACATATTTCTCCCTATAACACCCGTTCTGCATGTTGCATCAGGTGATCCTGTTCTGACTTCAGCCAGATTTCAGCTTGTGTAGTCGTGGGGGTTGTATATTGAAATTGGTAATCTGGCTGGTATATATCCAGCTCAAAAATCAGGTCAATGTCGCGACCATCTAAAATGACATGCTGAACCAGACGGGTTTCATCGAGAACTTCAAAATTTTCCAGATTAAAGGCTTTACCTGTTTCGTTGCTGCGAGTGCTGTAAGTTTTAGCTTGACCATCAGTCCCGATAGAAACTTCAAAACTTTCCACCAAGGCAAACACGGTCGGATCGACAGCTTTCAAATCCATTTGAGCTACTGCACTTTGCACTTCAGGCAAACGCGTCAGGGCATAGGCAATATGATCAGCACAAATGATCAGGCCACCATCCATTTCCAGTGTCTGACCAGATTGAACATCAAGCGCAGACTGAAGCCGCAGCCCTAAAAATAAACCGTGCTGTACCTGCTGGCGCCAGTCTTCGACATACACATTACTTGGAGAAAATTCCAGAATGCAGTTGCCAATCGCATGCAACCTGGCTGGTTCCGGCCATTGCACATGATTCTGGTAATTGGCGTAGTCTTTCACGTCCCAGGACAAGAGTTGGCTAGCGTTATCCCAAAACGTATTGCCAATCCAGCCTTGGCGTTCCTGAACAGCAGTTCCCGTCTGGCTTTTTAGACGAAGATCAATGGTAAAACTGTGCGACTGAAACCAGTACACAATGGTATTTTCATCGGTTAGGCCATTATAAAAACTGATGCTTTTACGCCGAAATGCCCCATATAAAAAGCCCGGAATAATCTCTGGCTGAGGGGTAGTGGGCTTTAAAGTTTTAATTACTTCAAACAGATTCATGATGCTGTCTCCGCCTGTTCTTCAAGTCCAAAAGAGGAAAGTGGTACAGCATTTTTTAAGACCAGTTCACCGCTAGCAACGCGATGTTTTAAATATTGAAAGGTCTGGGCGGTCTGATTAAATAGATGCTCGCCCCCGATCAGGGCAGAATATTTGGAATTTTCAGTGTGAATAACCGGTTCAATCACGGTGTCATAATTGCAGGCGCAAAACAGCGGGAATGAATAACGTTCTTCCGAGACCTTTTTCACGCGGTGCTTGGTGGCGAGATATTTACCATTTGACAGAATTTCCATCATGTCCCCGATATTCATCACCAGTGTATTTTCAATCAGGGGAATGTCGATCCATTCACCGGCTTTATTCAAAACCTGTAAGCCGGGTGCGGTGGGTAACAGTAGGGTAAAGCATTCATAGTCGGTATGCGCGCCTATGCCTTCGGCATCTCTCACTTCCGGATTATAGGGATAATGAATCAAGCGTAGCTGACTTGGTGCATCAGTAATTTTGCTTTCAAAAAAGTCCTCACGAACGCCCAATGCCAGTGCAAAGGCAGAAAAAATCTGCCGGCTGATCTCACGCAGATGGCTGTAGTATTGGCTGACGATAGATTTAAAATCCGGATCTTCCGGCCATAAGGTTGGGCCGAGTAATGGACAGTCTGTTTCCGGTCCCTGATAGTCATAATTGACATCATAGGCTTCTTTTAAATCATAACTGTTGCCGGCAAACTGTTCTTCGCCAATCGGCACATAGCCACTATGGTTTTTTGATTTTCCAATATAGTGCTGCATTTTGGTGTCCAGATCCTGAGAAAAATAGGACTGGGCCATTTCAATCAGGGCTTTGGCATAATCAAAATTAAACTGGCTACCTTGCAGATAAAGAAATCCGACTTCTTTACAGGCATGATCCAGAGCATGAGCAACCTCAATACGATCGGCTAAATCCGGACTTTGTAATTTTGAAATATCAACCAGTGGGAGTACATATTGCGCTTGCATGATAATCACCTCTAATGTTGGTCGTCCAACACAGCGATTAAAACCTTCGGGTCGTCCCAAAGGCATTTTGGATAAGATTATTTATTGCTGCTGACCTTGGTCATACGCGGAATGACCGGCAGTTCTGCCAGTGCCGGATCCAGTTCATCTTCTTCAGCATGCACCAGATAATCGACACGTTGTCTTAACTGTTTAAATTCAGGTGTGAGCATCACATCAGGATGACGTGGGCGAGGTAAATCGACTTCAATAATTTCCTTGATTTCACCCGGATTGGCTTTCAGTGCCACAATACGGTCGGCCAGTAAAATGGCTTCATCCATATCGTGAGTCACAAAAATGATGGTGATGTCGATATTTTGCCAAAGATCCATCAGATGACGCTGCATTTTTTGCCGGGTATGCGGATCGAGTGCTCCAAAGGGTTCATCCATCAACAGGATCTTCGGTTCATTGACCAAAGCCCGGGCAATCGCGACACGCTGTTTCATCCCGCCAGACAGCTCATGCGGATACTGGTTTTCATACTTTTCCAGACCAATGATATTGATCCATTCACGTGCCTGCGCTTCGGCCGCTGCACTACTTTGGCCTTTCATGCGCGGGCCAAACATGACATTTTCCTTGACGGTTTTCCATGGAAACAGGGTATAGCCCTGAAACACCATGCCACGCTCCGGACTTGGGCCGGTAATTGGCTGGCCATCCACCAGAATCTCACCACTGCTATAAGGATCCAGACCGGCCACTACACGGCTAAAGGTTGACTTGCCGCAACCGGAAGGCCCAATCACACAGATGAACTCACGCTTATGAATTTTCAAATCTAGAGCATTTAAAACCGTACGTTCAGTTTTGCCATGACTGAATTTTTGTGTCAGCTGTTTGGCTTCCAGAATCACCGGACGGCTATAAATCTTGTCAAAGTATTCGCGGGTATTAAATTCAGTGTTTTGCATCAGTTAGCTCCCGGTTTCCATTTAAATAAGCGTTGTCCCAGTTTCATTAAGATCACATCACACAGCAGACCAATCACCCCGATAATCAGGATGGCGGCAAAGACATTATCGAAATTCTGATAACGGGCTTGCTGGGTAATAAACCAGGTGATCCCGGAAGTACTGCCAATCAGTTCTGCTACGATCAAGTAGGTCCATGCCCAGCCAAGCAGCACCCGCAGATTGCGGTAAATTTCAGGCAGAGCTGCCGGAATCACCACATGCAACAGGCTTTTCAGTTTATTGGTGCCCAGGGTAAAACCTGCTTCAATCAGGCTGCGATCGACCAGACGTGTGGTATTGGCAATAATCAGGATTTGCTGGAATAAAGTTCCAATCACAATGATGGCAATTTTGGGTGCATCATTAATGCCAAGAATGGCGACAGCCAGTGCACCAAAGGCCGGAGCAGGTAAATAGCGGAAGAATTCGACAAAGGGTTCGATTAGCTGGGAAATTTTATTTGAAAACCCGCATAAAATACCGAGTGGAATACCAACCAAGGAAGAAATAAAGAACGCAGTAAATACCAGTTTGATACTGTGCCACAGGCTTTCATGAAACCAGGGTGCATTGGCCTGAGCCGGCTCCGTGGTAAAAGCTGTGATCAGTGCAATCGCAACTTCATGTGGTGCAGGCAGATAAATCGGGTTGACCAGAATACCCTGCGGCGGAGCCAGACCTTGATCTACTGCAGATTGCGCAGCAGAAAAAAACTGGTCTTTATCAATACGACTCTCGACCTGTAAATAGGCAACACTACCGGAATCCGTAATCTGAACTTGTGGATGCCAGATAAATGGCAAATAACTGACTGCACACCAGATCAGAATTGGTATTAAAAACGACCCCAAGCCAAACAGTAATTTATTTCTTTGACTGAGTTCACGCGCAACGTAACTCATAGTGTTGCCCCTCAATATTACAATTTTTATAAAACGTAATACTGATTAAGCAAAATAGATGCCATTTCATCCAAAATCATGAAATGACTCTTAAAAGGATTTATTTTTATAGAAAAAATTAGCAGACAACTTTTAATCATATTCAAGAAGTTAGATCAGAATGCAGAGATTTTTAATCATTTTCTGGAAAATAGACTCAATAAAAAAGACCTGAAAAATCAGGCCTCTTTTTTCAGTAACATCATTTAGCCAATAATATCTGCATGCTGGTTTTGCAAGCTATAGATGCACTGCTGCGCAATCTGTTTTTTCTCGGCTGCGGTCATTTCAATATTTTCCCATTTCTGCATCTGCTGCAAGAGCCAGATAAAATCATCAACTTTCGGTTGGGCACTTTCCCCAACAAAATTCCGGATGATATTCTTGATCTTGTAAAAGTCATAGACATGCCGCTGGGCGGAACATTCAAACTGAATAATCTGATAGTCTACCAGCATGTCCCATACTTCTGATAAATCACTGCGCTGCTTTAAATCATCCTGCGCTTTTTGTACTGCCTTGACCACTGCCTCTACAGTAAATGGATGCTGTTCTGCCCATTCCTGGGTCATGGCCAAGACTTTATCGGCAACTTTTGGAATGACATTCTGGCTTGCTGCGACGATAAAACTATAGCCTTCAAGTTTGGCCTGAATATTCCAGGGTTCTCCCACGCAAAAGCCATCGAATACCTGTTCCGCGATTCCTTTTACCATGGAAGGCGGTGGAGAGGTCATCAGCTGGATATTCTTGGCCAGTTGTGGATCAGTCAGCGCCAGCCATTCTTTTAAACAGTAATGGTGAATCGAATATTTATAAACATAGGCCAGATTGATGGAATGATTCTGTTGTAAAGCCTGTACCAGTTTCTTTGAGGTATTCTGTTCATCATCCCCAGGCTGGATGCCGAGTTCATAGCACAAATCCTGGCGCAGGCTAATAAAAGCCTGATTCACGCTCAGTACTAGAGGGGTTTGCAAAGCCACCTGTAACTGGTCTGTACCCAGGGCAGCAGCGGGCAGCATGGCAGACAAGCAATGTGCAGCATCCAGAAAGCCATAGGCCAGACGGTCACGCAAACTAGACCAGGAGGCTTCATGGATTAAATTGATGGTTAATCCTTGCTCAGCAAAATACCCCTGTTTTTCGGCCCAGAGAATGGCAACACAATCAAGTAAAGGAATATAGCCAATATTGAGTTCAGTTTTTTCTAATGTGGACATATGCTTTTCCTTATTGGCCCAATAACAGCTTCTGTGCATCCAGTAAGCGTCTGGCCATTTCACCAATGGTAATCCGGTGACTCATGGCATTTTTACGCAATAAAGCAAAAGCTTGCTCTTCCGTTAATGCATGCAGCTGGATGAGCAACGCTTTGGCTTTATCGATATCTTTACGGTCAATCAGTTTGTCCTGGGTTTCTTTTAAATCATTCAGCAGCTTTTTATGCTTGCGAAACTGTTCAATTGAAATTTCCAGAATGCTTTCTAGTTTGGTGGGATCAATACCATCGACAATATAAGCCGTGATTCCGGCATCAATCGCACTTTTGATGGTGTCTTTATTAGAGTTTTGGGTAAACAGCACGGTGGGAAGTTCATATTGACTGACACAGCTTTCAATAATATCCCGATGCGGATGATCCATATTCAGCAGGATCACATCTGCATGAATACCTTTGACATGCACCATATTCAGGTCATTCAGGATTAAACAGGCCACCACCTGAAAATCATGTGAAAGTAAGGATTCCTGGATGAATTGGGCGCGCTCCAGATCATCATCAATAAGAGCAATTCGTAATTTGGACATGGAATATTTTCAAGTAAGGCCTAAGGAATATTCAAGCAGGAGTAAAGCAAAAAACATGCCATTAAATTGGTGCATAAAATTCTATTTTTCTGTTCAATTTAGTGCATAGCTTTAGGGATTTCAGCTGATGGCTGATCAAAATGAAGCGTTTAGGTAGATCATCTGCCTGAAATAAGGCGTTTTCTTATTGGAAAAGTTGGCACGATTTCTGCATTTATTAAATCGTCAAAGATGACTTTCAATACTAACAACGGCCAACGATGTCCGTTCTGATCGTAATTGCACTTTCAAGGAGTGTGATTGGTATTTCGTTCAGCACAGGATAAATGACATGGTCAGTTGTTCAGCAATACAAAACGCACAAGCGTTTCAACCCTTCCTCCAGCATTACAAAGCGCTGGGTTGCGGTATTTACAACATATTCAATCAGCAGACATATCAATGCCTAGACGTGATATGCGGCTTTTTATCATCTTTAAAAAAACAATAGTTGGAGTGCAGATATGAAAATTCTCATGATTGGGCATGGCATGGTGGGGCATAAATTCATCGAATCTGTACTGGAACAGGCCGGTGATGACATTGAGCTGACCATTTTGGCAGAAGAGCCACATTTAGCTTATGACCGGGTACATTTGACCGAATATTTCAGCGGCAAGTCGGTCAAGGATCTGAGTCTGTGTCGTAGTGATTTTGCCGATGCTTATGGCATTGATTTGCGACTTAATACTAAAGCGGTTGAAATTGATCAGCTCCATAAAACCGTCACCACCAGCCAGGGTGATGTGCTGAGTTTTGACAAGTTGATTCTCGCTACCGGTTCTTATGCCTTTGTGCCACCAATCCCGGGCAATGACCGTCAGAATTGCTTTGTTTATCGTACCATTGAAGATCTGGATGCCATTCGTGCAGCCAGTCTGAATGCCAAAACTGGCGTAGTGATTGGCGGCGGCTTGCTAGGGCTGGAAGCAGCGAAAGCCCTGCGAGATCTGAATCTGGAAACCCATGTCGTAGAATTTGCTCCGCGTCTGATGGCGGTGCAGATTGATGATCTGGGCGGCCGGGTACTGTGCTCTAAAATTGAAGACCTTGGTGTCAAGGTACATACTCAAAAGGCCACGTCAAGTATTGAAGATGGTGACAGCACTCAGCATGTAATGAAGTTCGGAGATGGTTCGGTGCTTGAAACCGATATCATCCTGTTCTCGGCCGGCATTCGTCCGCGTGATGAACTGGCGCGCCAAAGTGGTTTACTGATTGGTGAGCGTGGCGGCATCATCATTAATGATTATTGCCAGACCTCACATCCGGACATTTATGCCATTGGTGAATGTGCACTTTGGGACAATAAAATTTATGGTCTGGTTGCACCAGGCTATGACATGGCGCGGATCGCGGCAAAACATGTCCTAGGCCAAGAAAGTCATGCATTCGCTGGTGCGGACATGAGTACCAAGCTCAAACTGATGGGCGTGGATGTTGCTTCTATTGGTGATGCACATGCCATGTCCCCAGGTGCTTTGAGCTATTTTTATGCTGATGAAGCCGCGCAGGTTTATAAAAAAATCGTGGTGTCAGCAGATAAGACCAGGCTGCTGGGCGCGGTGCTGGTGGGCTGTGCCAAAGAATATAGTGATCTCCTGCAAATGATGCTAAATGGTCTGGCGGTACCGGAGCAACCGGAAAGCCTGATCATGCCGGGCTTTGATCAGTCAACCTCCAAATCAGGTGGCAGTGGCATCGATTTATTGCCTGACAGTGCGACCATCTGTTCATGTAATAACGTTTCCAAAGCTGATATCTGTTCAGCCATTGATGGCGGTGCAACTTCATTGGGTGCATTGAAAAAATGCACGCAGGCTGCAACAGCGTGCGGTGGCTGTGCGCCACTGGTAACGCAGGTTCTCAAATCTGAATTACAGCGTCAGGGTGTCACGGTGAACAATCACCTGTGTGAACACTTTGCCTATTCACGTCAGGAACTGTATCACCTGGTTCGTGTGCATGAGATCAAGACATTCTCTGACCTGATTCAGCAACATGGGCACGGCATGGGCTGTGATATCTGCAAACCGACTGTAGCCAATATTCTGGCATCCTGCTGGAATGATTTTGTTCTGAAACCAAGTCATGCCGGTTTGCAGGATAGCAACGACTACTACCTCGGCAATATCCAGAAAGATGGTTCCTATTCGATTGTGCCACGTGTGGCAGGCGGCGAGATTACCCCGGATGGTCTGATTACCATCGGTCAGATCGCCAAAGATTATGGTCTATATACCAAAATCACGGGCGGACAACGAATTGACATGTTTGGTGCGCAGGTACATCAACTGCCTGAAATCTGGGAAAAACTGATCAATGCCGGTTTCGAGTCCGGACATGCTTACGGCAAATCCTTACGTACGGTGAAATCTTGTGTGGGTAGTACCTGGTGCCGTTTTGGAGTCGATGATTCTGTCGGCTTGGCGATTTTCCTGGAAAATCGTTATAAAGGCCTGCGTTCACCCCATAAAACCAAAATGGCAGTATCCGGCTGTACCCGTGAATGTGCAGAAGCACAGAGCAAGGATGTCGGTGTCATTGCCACGGAAAAAGGCTGGAATCTATATGTATGCGGAAATGGCGGCATGAAACCGCGCCATGCTGAACTGCTCGCCTCGGATCTGGATACTCCCACACTCATCAAATATATCGACCGCTTCTTTATGTTCTATATCCAGACAGCAGACCGTCTGCAGCGCACCAGTGTGTGGCGTGACAATATGGAAGGCGGGCTGGACTATCTGAAAGATGTCATTGTGCATGATTCGCTCGGCATTGCCGCTGAACTGGAAAGCCGTATGCAGCATGTGATTGGCACTTATCAGGATGAATGGCGCACTGCGATTGAAGATCCTGAAGTGCGCAAACGCTTTAAGACTTTTATTAATGCCAAAGTAGCCGAGCAGAATGACCCGCATATTCAGTTTGCGCCTGTACGTGGCCAGATTCGTCCAAAGACAGAAGCTGAACGTGATTTAAACCGTATTCCAGTGGTTGAAGCCTAAATACCACAGTCAGGGAGAATGAAAATGACAATTTTAAAAGACATGAACGAACTGAACTGGTACGAAGTCTGCAATCTGGATGAGATCACTCCGAATACCGGTGTGGCAGCCCTGATTGAAGATCAGCAGATTGCAATTTTTCGCGTGGGTCAGGAACAGCGGGTTTATGCACTCAGCAATCAGGATCCGTTTAGTCTGGCCAATGTCATGGCACGTGGCATTCTGGGTGATCTGCAAGGTGAGCGTGTAGTCGCATCCCCAATTTACAAGCAGCATTTCAGTCTGGTGACCGGTCGTTGTCTGGAAGAACAAGAGCAGAAATTACTGGTATTTCCAACCCGAATTGAAAATGGCAAAGTTCTGGTGAGTCCGACTCCACAAAAAACTTATATTTCCAGTAATGGTCAAAACACAGAGCGCTTAAAACTGGTACTGATCGGGAATGGACTGGCGGGTATGCGTTGTCTGGAAGACTTGCTGGATATGGCGCCAGATCGTTATGACATTACCGTGATTGGGGAAGAGCCATGGGGCAATTACAACCGGATCATGTTGTCACCGGTATTGTCTGGTGAGAAAAGCTTTGCCGAAATTATGCTGCATTCAGCCGACTGGTATGCTGAAAAAGGCATTCGATTCATTGCTGGGGATGCTGCCATCGCTATCGACCGTTCGCGTAAACAGGTCCACACCCAAAAAGGCGAAGTCGTTGCTTATGATCGTCTGATTCTCGCCACTGGTTCCAAACCCTTCATGCCACCTATTCCGGGTGCTGAACTTGAAGGCGTGATTAGCTTCCGGGATATTCAGGATGTTAACCGCATGCTGGATTACTGCAAAACCAAGCAAAATGCCGTCGTGATTGGAGGTGGGTTGCTGGGTCTAGAAGCAGCTTATGGACTGAAGCAGCAGGGGATGAATGTAACTGTGCTGCATCTGATGGACCGTATTATGGATCGTCAACTGGATATGAAAGCCAGTCAAATGCTGAAAAAATCAATTGAAGATAAAGGTATCCGGATCATTACCGAAGCCAACACCGAAGAGCTTCTCGGTATTGATGGTCACGTGACTCAACTGCGTTTAAAAGACGGGACAGTGCTGGATGCCGATTTGGTGGTCTTTGCCGTCGGGATTCGACCAAATAAAACTTTGGCTGAGCAGGCTGGCTTGCGCTGCAATCGTGGGGTGCTGGTGAATGACACCATGCAGACTTATGACCCAAGTATTTATGCGGTAGGTGAATGTATTGAGCATCGTGGTCAGACCTTTGGACTGGTTGAGCCATTATGGGGACAGGCCTTTATCTGTGCGACGCATCTGGCTGAACATGGCCGACTGACCTTTAAGGCACCGACTGTTCCGACCCAACTCAAGGTCAGTGGATGTGATGTCTTCTCGGCAGGCAATTTCGAACCTCAGGATGATTTTGAAGATATCGTGCTGAATGATGAAAAACGTCAGATCTATAAACGGATCATTATTCAGCAGGACAAGGTCATTGGTGCGGTGCTATTTGGCGATACCGAAGATGGGGCTTGGTATGCAGAACTGATTGCAGACCAGACACCAATTAGTAATATCCGCAGCAAACTGCTTTTTGGTCGGGATTTTGCATTAAAAAAGGCAGGGTAATCGGATAAACCTCCTCCAAACCCTCTTTGAAAAAGAGGGGAACCTCCCTCCTTTGCTAAAGGAGGGTTGGGGAGGATTAAAACTTTTGAGATATAGAAAATATTTAAATCAAACCTGTAAAAACTAGATATCAGCGTTTTGGTGAAACACGTGAATTTGGATGATTAAGGAGCACAGCAGCAATGAATAGTATTCCGGTTATGGAACTAGATAGCTCTACTGAATCCCAAATAAAAACTACTCAGACGACCTGTCCTTATTGTGGAGTAGGCTGTGGCGTCATCGCGCACGTAAGCCAAACCCCGATGGGTGAAAAGGTTCAGATTGAAGGCGATGTTCAGCATCCTGCGAACTTGGGCAAGTTGTGTATTAAAGGCAGTCATCTTGCCGATACACTTGGCTTAAAAACCCGGCTTCTGCATCCGATGACAGGTCGAAAAGAACAGCGGCAAATAAGCACTTGGGATCATGCCATTTCTAGTATTGCCAATAAATTTCAGCAATGTATTGATCAATATGGACGCGACAGCATCGCCTTTTATGTCTCCGGCCAGCTTTTGACTGAAGACTATTATGTGGTGAACAAGTTTGTAAAAGGCTATCTGGGTACTGCCAATATTGATACCAATTCAAGACTGTGCATGTCATCTGCTGTGGCGGCACATAAACGGGCTTTTGGCGAAGACCTGGTACCAGCCAGCTATACAGATTTTGAGCAGACAGAAATGGTGGTTCTGGTCGGTTCCAATACTGCCTGGTGCCATCCGGTGCTTTATCAGCGCATCATGAAAGCCAAGGAAGAGCGGGATTTATTCGTGGTGGTGATTGATCCGCGCTTTACTGCAACCTGTGAAGCGGCAGATTTACACTTGCCGATTTTACCAGGTCAGGATGTCGCGCTGTTTAATGGCTTGTTGCAGTATCTTCAGCAAAATGGTCATGCCGATCTGGATTTTGTTACCCAACATACTCAAGGTCTGGAGCAGGCGCTTGCCAGCAGTTCGACAGAGTCATCGATTGAAAGTGTGGCAAAACGTACTGGTATTGCTATTGAAAAATTAACCTTATTTTTTCAGAAATTTGCCCAAACCGAAAAAATCATGAGCCTGTTTTCCATGGGCGTAAACCAATCCTCTCAAGGAGTAGACAAAGCCAATAGCATTATCAACTGTCATTTATTGACAGGAAAAATAGGCAAACCCGGTTCGGCACCTTTTTCCATGACCGGACAGCCGAATGCGATGGGCGGACGGGAAGTCGGGGGGCTGGCCAATATGCTGGCCAGTCATCTGGATCTGGATAATCCGCAGCATCAGCAACTGGTGCAGGATTTCTGGCAAAGCCCGGTCATCGCGCGGCAGCCCGGATTAAAAGCGGTAGATTTATTTCAAGCGGTTGAAAGCGGGAAAATCAAGGCCATCTGGATTATGGCCACCAATCCGATCGTGAGTTTGCCCGATGCAGATCAGGTTAAACGCGCTCTGGAAAAGTGTGAATTTGTGGTCGTTTCCGATATTTGTCTCGACACCGATACCACGCAATATGCCGATGTACTGTTACCGGCATTGGGTTGGGGCGAAAAAGATGGCACAGTCACCAATTCGGAGCGCCGTATTTCCCGGCAAAAGGCTTTTTTGCCGGCTCCGGGTGAAGCCAAAGCAGACTGGTGGGCCATTTCTCGGGTGGCTCAGGTCTTAGGTTTTCGCGGTTTTGACTTTAGCAATAGCCATGACATTTTTCTGGAACATGCCCGTTTATCTGCCTATCAGAATGGTTCACTTTCGCAACGCGCAGATACGCCAAATTTCCGCTATTTCAACCTGCAAGGTTTAACTCAACTCGGTTTTGTGGAATATCAGCATCTGACACCGATTCAGTGGCCGGTCTGGGATAAGCAAGAAGTTCATCAGATTGGTCAACTATTTAGTCAAGGCCAGTTTAGTCATGTAGATGGCAAAGCCAGATTGGTGCCAACAGTTGCAGCCGATCCGGTACATGCTATTTCTGCTGAATATCCTCTGATCTTGAATACCGGACGCATTCGCGATCAATGGCACACCATGAGCCGTACCGGATTATCTGCCAGTTTATCCCAGCATCGTGCCGAGCCTTATTGTGAGCTGCATCCGCACGATGCGCTAAAATATGGCCTGAAAGATGCCGAGCTGGTCGAGGTGAAATCGGCTTGGGGAAGTTGTGTACTCCGTGTGCAATTTTCACAAAATATGCGACGTGGCCAGATTTTTGCACCGATTCACTGGAACGACCAGTTTGCGTCCGATGCGCGGATTGGCAAAGTGGTGAATCCGGTGATTGACCCGATTTCCGGCGAGCCAGAGTTTAAGCATACTCCGGTGATGATCCAGCCATTTTATACTCAGTGGCAGGGCGTGCTGTATGTACGGGAAGGCTTTGAACAACAGATCCAGACCATGATTGAAAATATGGTGTGGTGGAACAAAATTCAAACCACTCAGGCCATCCGTTATGAACTGGCAGACCGGCGCCGTTTTTCTGAGATCACCGGGCAGATCAAGAGCTTGTTAGCCTTTGATGATGAAAGCTTTGAATGGCTGAATCTCGAAGATCAAACGGCGCATATCAGTCATAGTGTAGTGCTTCAGGATGGCCAGTTAATTGCCAGTTTTTATATCGCACCGGCGGCACTATTGCCAGATCGTGACTGGGTGGCAGGCCTGTTTAGACGTGAACGTCTGAGTGCATTGCATCGTAAAGCATTGCTGGCAGGTCAGGCCATGTCGATGGGAAATAGTGAAGGACCATTGGTCTGTAGCTGTTTTAAGGTCGGCAAGAACCGAATTATTCAAACCATTAAAGATAAAAATATCACGCATGAAAAACAGGTGACTGCATGTCTAAAAGCTGGAGGAAATTGTGGTTCATGTTTGCCAGAAATTAGAGGCCTGATTAAGGCCTGCCAGACGGAGTACATAGAATGAAAAGAAGAGTGATGAAGACGGTGTCTTATCCGGAAACTGACGTGGTGATCCTGGCCGGAGGTTTAGCGCGGCGCATGAATGGCATCAATAAATTGCTGCACAAATTTGATGATGAAATCCAGCTCATTAAAATCCATCAGCAGTTGAAGTCCCGGGCAAAAAAAGTCTGGGTCAATAGCCATCGGGATCATTCCATTTATAAACGGATGATTCCTTCGATCGACTTTTATCAGGACGATGAACCCGGCTTTCATGGACCATTGATGGGCATGAAGAGCGCATGGTCACATGTACAATCTGATTATGTGCTGTTCGTGCCTTGTGATGTGACCTATATTCCCAAAAAGGTCATTTCACGTTTACATCAGGCCCTGCAACGACATCCTTTATGTGAAGTGGCGGTAGTTGAAATCAATGAAAAGGCATTGTTTCCATTCTGTCTGATGAAACGCAGCAGCTTACCCACTCTTATACAACATCTTGAAAATGATCAGCACAGTTTAAAACTCTGTTTTGCTGACATGCATATGCAGCGGGCAAGTTTTAAAAATCGTGCCCTGTTTTTCCACAGTATTAATTCATTTGACGAGCTACAGCAGCATCAACAGCTTAACTTTCTTTAGCATTTAAAATGCTAAAAGCCGAATCATCATATTCTGGCTCACCAAAATATTGCTTTTTTTATTTTTCGAACAAAATTTCGGACTAAAAAAGAACAAATATTATCCATTAATATTATTTAAAAATAAATTTGTGCAAAGTTGGAACACTTATTGCTCATTCATTGTGAAGAAATAGGGCAGTAAATCAAGACTGTTAAATAACCGTGCAGATCTCATCATGGACCGCAGCAATGAACAGCATGAAAGTTTTAGCATCTCGCAGTATCTTTCAGGATCAGTTTGGACGCCAGAAACGTAAGTTGCGAATATCAGTGACTGACCGCTGTAATTTCAAATGCAGCTATTGCATGCCTGAACATCCGGAATGGATGAATAAAAAAGATTTGCTCAGTTTTGAAGCCCTGTATGCTTTTTGCGAGTTTATGGTGCGACACGGGATTGAGCAGATCCGGGTGACGGGGGGCGAACCGTTGATGCGCCAAGGCATCGTTCATTTTATTGCCCGCTTACAGACGCTGAAAGCCTTTGGCCTTAAACGTATTTCCATGACCAGCAATGGCCATTATTTAAAAGATTATGCCCAGCCGCTTAAACAGGCAGGACTGGACGACCTGAATATCAGTCTGGACAGTCTTGATCCAAAGCAGTTTCAGCAACTGACCCAAAAACAGTTACAGCCTGTACTTCAAGGTATTTCTGCCGCGCAGCAGGCAGGGTTGTCCGTCAAGATAAATAGTGTGCTCATCAAAGGCATCAATGACAATCAGATTATTCCTCTCGTAAAATGGGCACAGTATCAGGCTGTAGAACTGCGTTTTATTGAGTTTATGCCCCTCGATGGCGATCAGAAATGGAATCCGTCTGATGTCATCAGTGAGCAGGACATCCTGGATCAACTGAAAACTGAATTTGATGTCCAGGTATCTCAAGGTCAAGGCGCCAATCCAGCCCGTGGCTATCTGGTCAATGGGCAGCCTTTGGGTATTATTTCTACCATTACCCATTCATTTTGCGGTGATTGTGACCGTCTGCGCCTCAATGCCCAAGGTGAATTTTATAACTGTTTATTTGCCAGACAAGGCCTGAACCTTAAGGCAGATATCGAACAACTGGCGCTGGATCATTTCGCCACACAGACATTTCAACACAAGCTCCACGCTTATATCTGGCATAAAGAGGCCGGCTTCCATGCGATCCAGCAATCACCAATACAAAAGCCGATCCGCAAAATCAGCATGCACAGCATTGGAGGATAAATATGTCTCTCACTCAGCAAAAATTAATTCATATCAAAATAGAAGCCTTCGGTGCGATTGAACGACAACTTCCAGCAGATTTAAATTTGCAATGCGAGTCTGAAATTCATGTTTCTGAAGTCCTGAACCAGTTGCTATCCATTTATCCTGATATACAGACCATGCTGGAACGCTGCGCCTGTGCAATCGGTGAAGACATTATTTCCAGACAGAATGTTTTAAATCGGGACAGTACGCTGGTGCTGTTATCGCCGGTAGCAGGAGGCTGAGATGCAACTCAAACCATTAAAACAATTTGCCCGAATCCAGCAGACTGCTTTCAGGATGGAGGATTTTGATGGTATTCAGTATTTTCCGGAATGTGGTGGAATCGGCATCTTTGTCGGAACAGTACGTAACCATCATCAGGGGAAAGCTGTGCGTGCCCTGAAATATACCGCCTATGCGCCTGTGGCTGAAAAAATGATTCGTGAAATTGAACAGCAGATCCAGATCAAATACCAGGTGTCTTATGTGCGGGTAGTGCACCGTATTGGTGAGCTGGAGGTTGGGGAAACAGCCATTATTGCTATGGCTTATGCGGCCCATCGTCGTGAGGCCTTCGCTGCCTGTGAGGAAGCTGTGGAACGGGTGAAGCATGAGGTTCCGGTCTGGAAAGAAGAGTTTTATCTGGATGGTAGCAGCCAGTATGTGGAAGGCTGTTGTATTCGAAAAGATCATGGACCTGAAACTAATCACTCTCATCATGCAGAAGAAGCGCATTGTCACCATCACCATGTAGCAGAACACGCTTGCCAATCACCATCTAATTAAATGCGTCCAATGAGGATGCATAAGATGAATCACTTTAAAACAGATTTTAAAAATTAGCCTGGGATGAATCATGAAAAATGTAGGGATGAAAGCAGAAAGTTACCGTACAGCAATTGCCACTGGAATCCTGCATGCACCGCCACATTGCATTGAGCTGCTACGTAATGGCAATACTGAAAAAGGTGATGCCCTGAAAACAGCACGCATTGCCGGCATTCTAGGTGCCAAACGGACCGATGAGCTGATTCCATTGTGCCATCCATTACCGATTTATCGTGCCGATGTGGAATATGAACTGTGTGATGCACATATCGAAATTATTGCTACCGTTGAAACCATTGGACCAACTGGTGTGGAAATGGAAGCTTTGACCGCAGTCAGTCTGGCAGGTCTGACCTTGTATGACATGCTGAAGCCGCATTGTGAACCGGAAGATTTGTCGCTGGATCAATGCAGGTTGCAGCAGAAAAAAGGCGGAAAATCACATTTTACCCGCGTACTTAAAGAGAGTCTGTCCGCTTCAGTTATTGTACTGTCCGATACGGTTGCAGCAGGTAAAAAGCCGGACACTGCCGGACAAAACGTACTGGAAATTTTGCAAGAGGCTAATTTTGACGCTATTAATTATCAGGTCATTCCCGATAGCCCAGAACAGCTATTGACCCTGATTGAACAGCAGAAAAATCAGTATCCGCTGATTCTAACTGTGGGCGGTACTGGATTGGGTCCTAAAGACCTGACAGTTGAGACTCTGCAACCTTTGCTGCAACGGGAAATTCCAGGCTTGATGGAAGCTTCACGTAGTTTTGGGCAGAAACGTACACCTTATGCGGCATTAAGTCGTGGCGTGGCTGGCTATATTGAGAACAGTCTGGTGATGACCCTACCGGGAAGTCGTCAGGGTGCGAAAGAATCTCTGATCGCGGTACTTCCGGCTTTGGTGCACTTGTTTGATGTGCAAAAAAATATCCCACATGCGGGGGGCTATCAATGAATCAGGCACTATCACATTCAGCCTGCGGTGCTGAACCGGGACTGATTTCTGTTGATCAGGCACTGCAGATGTTACTTGAGCAGACGCATATCTTGGTAGCTGAAAGCCTGCCGCTTGCTCGGGCTCTGAATCGCTATCTGGCAGAGGCGATTGATTCGGCCATACCATTGCCGCTGTTTTCACAAAGTGCTGTAGATGGCTATGCGCTTTGCAGTCCAGAAAATGTTAGTGCTCACAGCACTTTTGAACTCATTGGAGAGATTCGGGCAGGGCAAAGTACTGAAATTGAACTGCGGCCAGGTCAGGCGGTCCGGATTTTTACCGGTGCCAGGATTCCAGCAGGAACTACAACGGTCGCCCGTCAGGAAATTGTCAAATGCCATGCCAATCAAATCATTATTACAACAGACCTAAAGCCTCATACGGATATACGTGATGCAGGCGAGGAAATCGCACAAGGGCAGCGTCTGGCAGATGCAGGTCAAAAACTGCATGTAGGTGCAATTGCAGCTTTGAGCATGGCAGGCGTAAAGCAGGTTTCAGTCTATCGTTATCCTAAAGTTGCTGTTGTGATTACTGGAGATGAAGTCGCTTCCAGCATTGAAGACCTGAATTCCGGAAAAATCTTTGACGCCAATGCTCCACTGATTCAGGCCTGGTTTCAATCACAGGGTCAAAACGTAGATATTCTGCATGTTTCAGATAATGAGTATGAGCTGCAAACGTTAATACATCGTCTTAAAAACCAATACGACTTCATATTGACCACAGGCGGGGTTTCGGTGGGTGATTATGATTTCATTCGTCCTGTTGCCCTGGAGCAGGGTTTTGAGCAGATTTTCTGGAAAGTGAAGCAGAAGCCCGGAAAACCAATGTTATTTGCCAAGTATCGTCGAGATGATCAAGGTTACTGTTATCTCTTGGGTTTGCCGGGAAATCCGGCTGCTGTGTATGTCGGGATGCAAATCTATACGGCAACTTTACTGAATGCCTTACAAGGGCAAAAGCAGTCACCTGCATGGCTTAGTGCGGTGATGACGCATGATTTGAAAGCGGATGCACGTGAACGTTTTTTAAGAATGGCTGCAGAATTTGATCAGGGTACTTTAAAGCTCAAAAGCCTGGCGAAACAGCAGTCGCATATGTTGAGTAATCTGATGCAGGCCAATTGTCTGGTACGTATTCCGGCAGCAACAGAAATCCAAGCCGGGCATGTGGTACAAGGTTTACTGATTTGAAATGCCTGTCGCAATTCTCAATATTCGAATCACATAGAATGAGAAAGATGGATTTATTCAAAGTTCTACTCACTGGCGTGCTGTTGACTAGCCCCATGCTGTATGCCGAAACAGTTAAAATATATGCCGCAGCCAGCCTGACCAATGCGATTACTGATATTTCCAGACTATATGAGCAACAGCATCGGGACATCCAGATCGTTCCGGTTTTTGCTGCGTCTTCGGTATTGGCGAAACAAATTGCGGCGGGAGCCAGCAGTGATCTATTTTTCTCTGCAGACCTGGACTGGATGAATGATCTGATCAAGAAACAAAAAATTCAGATCGGTCAGATTCGACCTTTGCTTTTGAATGAACTCGTATTGATTAGTCCTATTCAGCAAAAAAATCATTTTAAAATGTCAGCCGACTTTAATCTTGCTAAAGCCTTTCAAGGCTATCTATGTACCGGACAAATGGAATCGGTGCCTGCCGGAAAATATGCCAAGCAAAGCTTAACCCGGCTAGGGTGGTTGAATCCGCTTCGGGGCAGAATAGTCGGTACGGATAGCGTTCGTTCAACCTTGGCTTTTGTAGAACGTGGCGAATGTCAGGTCGGCATTGTGTATAGAACTGATGCCTTGATGAGTAAAAAAGTTAAAATTTCAGGAGTATTTCCAGCCAGTACACATCGTCCGATTGTGTATCCAATCGCTTTAACCCGGCAGGGCCAGAAAAATCAGGCAGCAGTCCAATTTTCTGAATTTATCCAGACGAGTCCAAGGGCCAGGCAGATTTTCCAGAAATATGGTTTTAAGCTTAAGGTAGGCTAACTGCTCATGCTTACACCAGAAGAACTGAGTGCCTTAGCGCTTTCAGCCAAAGTAGCGGGCTTTGCCACAGCGGTGTGTCTGCCATTTGCTATCGCCGTAGCATGGTTACTGGCGCGTTATGAATTCAGGGCCAAATTTCTTGTAGAGGCGATATTGCAGATGCCCATGGTGCTACCGCCGGTGGTACTGGGCTATCTTCTGCTCCTGCTGTTTGGTCATCAGGGGATGTTAGGGCAATATCTACATAAATGGGGAATTCAGCTGATATTTAACTGGAAAGGTGCGGTACTGGCAGCAATGATTGTGGCATTTCCTTTAATGGTTCAACCAATTCGCTTGTCTTTTCAAATGATCAACCGGCAGTTAGAACAGGTGGCAGGATCTTTGGGCGCCACACCATGGCGGGTATTCTGTAGCATTAGCCTGCCTCTGGCTTTGCCTGGAATTTTAATCGGTAGCATTTTATGTTTCAGCCGCAGTCTCGGAGAATTTGGTGCCACCATTACCTTTGTTGGCAATATTCCAGAAGAAACCCGCACGATTCCCATCGCCATTTATAGTCTGTTACAGCAGCCTGATGGAGAAAGCATGGCCATGCGTCTGGTCATTTTATCTCTGATTTTGGCTTTTTCTGCCTTGATTGCAAATTACTGGATCATGCAGAAGTATCAACGTAAATTGGAGGGCTAAGATGCTGAAGTGTGATTTTCAGTTTAATTACGCAAATTTCCAGCTACAGGCCAGTCTGGATATGCAGACACAATTGATTGGTATTGTGGGAGCCTCAGGAAGTGGGAAAAGCACCTTTTTAAAAAATATTGCAGGGCTATTAAAACCATCACAAGGCTTTATTCATTTTCAGCAAAAAATATTATTTGATCATCAGCAGAAACTGAATATTCCTGTTCATCAAAGAAAAATTGCCCTGATTTTTCAGCAAGCCCTACTGTTTCCGCATCTGAATGTCATGCAGAATTTGAAATATGCAGAACAGCTAAATATAAAAAATAAAGGTCAGCAGAAATTTACGTTTGAAGACATTGTGGAGTTACTCGAATTAAAGCCACTACTTCGGCATCGGGCGCATCAGCTTTCTGGTGGACAGGCACAGCGCGTTTCTATCGGTCGTGCACTTTTATCTTCTCCCGACCTATTACTTTTGGATGAGCCTTTAAATGGACTGGATCAAAAGCTGAAAAACCAGATTTTACCTTTTCTGAAAATTGTGATTCATCAAACAGATTTACCCATGATTTATGTGACTCATCATGTAGATGAAGTGGCGTATTTACAGGCACAACTGCTGCATTTTGAAAAGGGAAAAATTATTTGATCCAGCCCTGCACCGATTTAAACCAGCAATGACTCCGGGCAGGTCATCCTATCGCTGTTTTGCTCATAATTTCTCAGAAGATATCTATTTTTCTCTCTATTTTTAAGAAAGAAAAGTCTAAATTTGAAAGTGAAATAAAAATTATTTTATATAAAAGAATAGTTTATTTTATGTTAAAAATAATCTGGCATGACCTATGCATATATCTGATTAAAGTCAAAGAAGACTCAACATTTGTATGACGGCCAATGACGTCCGTTCTGATCGTTACTGATATGCCTCGGCATCACAGTGACTTAAATACGTTCAGTTCTGGTAAGGAAATGGCTATGTCTTCAAATACAAGTCTCAATAAAGCAACAAAAATAAGTCTATTTAATTTCAGTAGTTCAGCGATGCGGGCCTTCCATATGAGTTGGCTCGCTTTTTTTGTCTGTTTTTTTGCATGGTTTGCCTGTGCACCTTTAATGCCCGTCATTGCCGGTGAATTCAGCCTGACCAAAGAGCAGATCGCCAATATCAATATTGCCGCAGTCGCGATTACCATTCTGGTGCGTCTGATCGTGGGGCCATTGTGTGATAAATATGGTCCGCGTAAAACCTATACCGCCTTACTGATTATTGGCAGTATTCCGGTGTTTGGTGTGGCGTCGGCCAACAGTTATGAATCTTTCTTGTTTTTCCGTTTATTGATTGGCGCCATCGGTGCCAGCTTCGTGATTACTCAATATCATACCAGTATCATGTTTGCGCCAAATGTGGTGGGAACGGCAAATGCAACTACAGCAGGTTGGGGGAATGCCGGTGGCGGTGCGACTCAAGCCCTGATGCCTTTAATGCTGGCTGCTTTGGTGATGTTCGGTGTAGAACAGGCAATGGGATGGAGAATTGCACTTCTGGTTCCTGGTATTCTGATGATCATTGTCGGTGTACTGTACTGGAAATTCACCCAAGACTGTCCACAAGGCAATTTTAAAGAACTCCGTGCTGAAGGTATTTCTGTTGGTAGCGATAAAAAAGGCGGCCTTGCAATCTTGATGCATGCCGCACGTAACTACCGTGTGTGGATTTTGTTTGGAGCTTATGCAGCCTGTTTTGGTATTGAAATTTTCATCCATAACATTATTGCCTTGTACTTTGTCGACAACTTCCAGTTTGGCCTAAAAGAAGCAGGCATGGCTGCCGGGATTTTTGGTTTACTGGCATTGTTTGCCCGTGCCTTGGGTGGCATTGTTTCAGACAAAGTTGCGATTCAAAAAGGTCTGGATGGTCGAACCAAAGTCCTGTTTGCCTTGATCATGCTGGAAGGTCTGTTTCTTATTCTGTTTTCGCAAATGAATAGTGCAACCTTGGCGATCATGGCAATGACCATCTTTGCCTTGTTTACTCATATGGCATGTGGCGCTACCTATGCACTGGTACCTTTTATCGACCGTGATGCCTTGGGTGGTGTGGCCGGTATTATTGGAGCAGGTGGCAATGTCGGCGCGGTAGCTGCAGGTTTCCTGTTAAAAGGCATGCTGGATATTCAAACCACTTTGATGGTACTGGGTAGCTTGGTGGTGATTGCTGCAAGTTGTGTGTTGATGATCCGCTTCTCTGTCGAACATAAAGAAAAAGAACAGCTGTTATATGAACAGGCAGTAAATGAACGTCATCTGGCGGAAGCACAGCAATAACACTACATTCCTGATTTAAAATGAATGAACAAAAAGGATAGCAATATCCTTTTTGTTGTTTTTGCTAACTCACTAATAAAATGATGAACCCAATATTCAGGATGGGAAAGTATTATTTAAACAGGACAGGAGGATTGAATTCATCGAATAAAAATAAAATTATTTATAGGTTGTAAGTTTAATTTGAGATGAAAAAATTATATATATTTTAATAACGATTTTAAAAAATAAATGAATTTAATGAGTGCAGATAAAATAAAAGCCATTTTCAAAATGGCTTTTATTTTTAGAATGATAAATTAATAGGTTTTGTAAGGTAAAAACTTTCCGGATAATACGACGTTCACCCGATCTCCGTTTGGATTATTCTCACGTTGAATATCCATATTGAAATCAATTGCACTCATAATTCCATCACCAAATTCTTCATGGATCAGTTCTTTAATAGTCATACCATAGACGCTGACAACCTCATACCAGCGATAAATCAGCGGATCTGTCGGCACGCTAGTTGGCAGAGAACCTTTATAGGGTACGATTTGCAGCCAGGCGATGGCTTCATCAGTCAATCCAAATATTTCACCAATTTTTTCTGCCTGTTCTTTATTAAAAGCCATCTGACCCAAACATGCGGCTGTCACCCATTCTTTAGAAAGGCCTATTGTTTCAGCGACATCTGCCCATTTGATAGACTTTAAAACTTTCGCTGAAATAATCATGTCTGTCACTTGTTGACGATGGCTAATCATAATCTTCTCCAATAGCTATATTTAAAAAATGACCGCTATAGATAATGCAGAGATTGTGCCAATATAATTATAAGGATGAAAT
>NZ_JAUZUV010000012.1:0-72167 GCF_031844265.1 Acinetobacter sp. RG5
ATAAAAAAGCCACTAAAAGTGGCTTTTGCTTACGCTAAAACTTAGCGTGCACGATATGTGATACGACCTTTAGTCAAATCATAAGGTGTCATTTCAACCTTCACACTGTCGCCCGTTAAAATACGGATATAGTGTTTACGCATTTTACCAGAGATGTGGGCAATCACTTCGTGACCGTTCTCTAAACGTACACGGAACATAGTATTAGGAAGCGTCTCGGTGACAACGCCTTCGAACTCGATGAGTTCCTCTTTATTGGCCATAGCCTACCTGAATGAATAAATTGGAAAGGCGCAAATTATAGTCAATTTTTTTGCAAAATACAAGACGAAACGGGCGTTAGACTGATCATCTGCCAGTAAAATAGGCGAACTGTCACGATAATTTTTTTAACTAAAAAGACACCTGTTTCTGTTGTCAGTTTGGTCAATCACAGTTAATCTAAAATTAATCTTTTTAAGTATAAATGAAGTACATACAAGGAAGGCTTTTGAGTGAGTCAGCTAACGGATGCATCAGTCGTATTGCGTTTAGGCTATCAGGCGATTCGTCGTGCGGGGTTGCCAACAGAAGAACTTTTGACCAAAGCAGGAGTGGCTTTAAATCAGGTGGAAGCCAATGACCGTACCCCGCTGAGTGCCCAATATGCCTTTTGGGTGGCGGCAGAGGAAGTCAGCAAGGACCCGGACATTGGATTGCATCTGGGTGAGCACCTGCCACTTTATCGTGGTCAGGTCATTGAACACCTGTTTGTTTCATCTGAAAATTTTGGTGAGGGACTGAAACGTGCTTTGGCTTATCAGCGACTGATCAGCGATGCCTTTGCTGCCAAATTAGTGATTGAAGATGATCGCTGCTATTTAACCAATGGTGAACAGCCTTTTGCTGAGAGTCTGGTCAATCGTCATTTTACTGAATGTGCTATGTCAGGCGTACTTCGTTTCTTTAAATTTATTACTGAAGGACGTTTTGAACCGATTTATATCGATTTTAATTTTTCTAAAGGGGCACCTGATGATGAATATTTCCGGGTTTATGAGTGTCCGGTCAGTCTAGGTCAGAAAGAAACCCGTTTGTACTTCGATCCGACTATCCTGGAATATCCGCTGTGGCAGGCTGAACCTGAGCTGTTGCAGCTGCATGAGCAACTGGCGATTGAAAAATTACAGGAACTGGCAAGATATGATCTGGTCGGTGAAGTCCGTCGTGCGATTGGCTCTACTTTGGAGAGTGGTGAAACCACACTGGAAACTGTAGCAGCACAACTGAATATCACGCCACGCCGTTTGAGAACGCAACTGAGTGAGGCACATACCAGTTTTCAGCAGATTCTCTCGGATTATCGCTGTCGTCTGGCCAAGCGTTTGCTGGCGAGTACCAATGAGAGCGTCGAGCGGATTGTCTATCTGACCGGTTTTTCTGAGCCAAGTACCTTCTATCGTGCCTTTAAACGCTGGACCAATGAGACGCCGGTGGAATATCGGAAACGGAAGCAGCGTTAAAAATCCCTCCTAACCTCCCTTTAAAAAAAGGGAGGAATTCCCCTCCTTTTAGGAGGGGTTAGGGGAGGTAAATATTCTAAAAAATTTAAAAACTATTCCGGCATATTCAGCCAGTGCGGACCTAAGGGTAATTCAGGTAATTCAAACTGCGCTGGATAGTCGGCATGAATAAAATACAAACCATCTGCTGGCGCAGTCACACCAGCAGCTTTACGGTCTTCTGCCGCGAAAATATTATCAATATGATCGGCAGCATACATGCCCTGACCAATTTCCAATAAACATCCCATGATATTGCGCACCATATGGTGCAGAAAGCCATCGGCTTGAATATCCAATACCAGATATTGACCATGCTGAATCAGGTGGCAATGGCTGACATGACGAACGGGCTGATTGGACTGACAGGCTGCGGCGCGGAAGCTTTCAAAGTTATGCGTGCCTTCAAACTTTTTCGCGGCGTATATCATCTGTTCAACATCAAGCGGTGCATAGACATGGGTGACCTGTTTATGCAGCAATGCCGGGCGTACAGGGTGGTTGTAGACCACATAGCGATAGCGGCGCGCCTGTGCCTTAAAACGGGCATGGAAGCTGTGATCCATTTCTTTGATCCACTGGATCGAGATGTCTTTAGGGAGTTGGCTATTGCAGCCCATCAGCCAGCCACGTTCAGAACGCACGGCATCCGTATCAAAATGTGCCACCATGTTGGTCGCATGTACCCCGGCATCAGTGCGGCCGGCACCCTGTAGGCTAATCGGTTGATCGGCAACTCGGCTCAGGACCCTTTCAATGGTTTCCTGTACGCTTGCAACTCCCGGCTGTTGAGTCTGCCATCCCCGATAATGCATCCCACAAAACTCAATTCCCACCGCAAAACGCTGCATAATGACCTCAAACCTTATTGATCGTACCAATGACGATGCCATTGCTCTACAGTGTCGTATTGTAAATACATTTTCAGGGCTTTTGCATACAGATCCGCATGTCCATAACTTTCATTCAGCAAAATTTTGCAGTGATTGACCCATTCGGCAATAGCATAGCGCTGATCCGTCGCACCAAAAGGCACTTGGGTGGTCAAGACGGAAATGCAGCCCTGCTCATAGAGTTGATCAATGAGCGCAATCATGGTGTCATTGACCGCCAGGTTGCCAGTGCCAAAACCTTGCAAAAATAGAAAATGCGGTGGTCGAGCCAAGAGGTTGTTCAAGTTATTCAGCTGCTGAGCCAGATCAATCGGCTGCATCATGATGCTCATGCAGTTGAATTCAGCCGCTTTCGCAATATCTTCTACCTTGACCTGATAACACGGTTGATGGGTCTGGATTGCGATATTGGCCTCAAGACCGGAAAAGGCATTTAACTCAGTAGTATGCTGTTTCAGTGCAGTTTGCGCATGTAGCAGCTGATGATGGAATGCCAGATAGACTCCAGCGCTACATTCGCTGATGGAATCTAGTGCAAATTTCAGGTTATCCAGGGCATCACTAAATTCACGCTGTTCATTGCCTTGAGCATTCAGCAACGGATATTGGCTACCGGTCAGCACCACATGCGCCGAGTTTCCAATAAAATGTGCCAGTACTGCACTGGCATAACTCAGCGTATCTGTACCGTGAATAATCACAAAATGCTGGATTTGCCGCGATTGCAATTGCTGAATAAACTGTACCAGTTGCAACCAGTCGGTTGCTGTGCAGGCACTACTGTCCTTAATGGCGGGTGCATGGTGGCATTCTACAAAATACTGCTCTGCAAGTATCTGTTCGAGTTTTGGAATAAATAAATCAGCAGGCATCGGTGCAAGAGGGTCTCCCACGCAGCCGAATGTGCCACCCATATAAATTAATGCAATATTTTTTATCATAAAAAAAGCAGCCAATTATTGACTGCTTTAGTGTAAAACGAAATGCATCAAGATGCGATTTGATTCAGTAATTGCTCTGCGCGTTGCTGTTGTTCAGGAGTATATTCAGCTTCTCGCTCGGCAATGATTTCGCGGGCAGCGGCATAAGCACCGAGTTGAATATATTGCTGCGCAAGATCAAGATTGAGACTCGCTTCATTAACATCCAGTAATTCCGGGAAAGATTGTACGAGTGGATCATGCTGGTCTACGGCTACCTGAGCTGGCGTAGCAGGAAGATCGAAACTCATCGCTGTTGCAGCATGTGCTTCTGGCGTGGTTTCTAAATGATCTAATTTAAAATCCATGCCTGATAGATTAGTTTGTGTAGCTGGCTCTGCCACAGGTGCTGCAACTGTCAAGCTAGACAGATCAAACTCAGTCGCTGGCACTGCAGTTTTTTCAGCTGCTGGTACGGGTGTGTCAAGTGAGAATGAAAAATCTAGAGGCTTGATTTCTTCACTCACAGTTGGTGCTGTTTCTACTGGAGCAGGCTGTTCCAAATCCAGTTTAAAGTCTAAGACAGGTGCCGTTTCTGTTGCTGCTGTAGTTTGAATATCTGTAGATGTACTCTGAAATTTAAAATCTACAGAAGGAGCAGCAGGTACAGGAGCCTCTTTAGCTTTTGGTGTTTCTACTGGGGGAGTCTTTGGTTCAAAATTAAATTCAAGTGGCTGAATATCTGCTACAGGTTCTACAGGGGTAGCCGGTTTACTTGGTTGAAAGTCTTGTTGCAATTGTTCAAATGCCAGTTCATTTGAAGGAGCCGGTGCAACCAGATCGGCAAAGGCATCTGAAGTTGAAGCAGCTTCCTGCGCAGAAGAAGTTTTAGGCTGGGCACTTGGAAAATCAATGGTCTCTTTTACAGCAGATGAAGATTTTTCAAATTCACGCTGTTTCGCTTCAGCTTGCGCCAGAATCTCATCTAAATGCAAAGAACGGATATGGTTGAGCAGCTGTGAAATTGCAAACTCATCTTTTTGTAAGATATGAATATCCAATAACAATAGATAGAGTTCATGCTGGGAATTATCCCGATTCAGTGCCTGGTTAATCTGTGCTTCGGCCGCAAAAAAATTACGTTCTTGAATCAGGCCTTCAATTTTCTTGCGTGTTTCTGCTGATAATGGCGTTGCTGATTTTTTTGTGACCCCGACTGGCTCCACCACCTTGGTTCTTTGTGGGGCAGCTTTTGACGCAGAACCAGGTTTTTTTGCTTTTACCGTTTTAGTTTTTGCTTTATCTGATTCTTGAGCATCTTGTCGTTTTTTAAAGACAATTAATACGATGATCAATATCACTAATGGAATCACATAAATCAGCATGTTTTACCCCTTGGGGATAGAGTAGTTTAAGTTCGCCTATCCCAATAAATCGTCATGTGTAACTTTTTAATTAATTGGCTTCTTATCTGCTTGTTGGGCTTTGAGCTGTTGTTGTAGCTGGGCCAGACGCGCATTTAATAACTGAATTCTGTGATCCTTCTGATTGAGTGCCAATTCTAATTCAGTTACGTTTCTCTGTAATTTAACGGTTTTTTCTCGGGCTGTCATAACTTTTAATGACAATTCCTTTGATGTTTGATTGCGTTCTGTGTTCTGGTTTGCAGAAACTTGCCCGGAATCGCGCTGGTTCTCAGCCACTAGGCTCATTTCTGCCTGATTCAGGCGGTATTTAGTCTTGCCAGTAGGCTTAGACGGTAGCTCGGTTTGCTTTGCCGCAGTGACTTTAATGGGCGCAGGTGCAGGATGAGTCGTATTTAAGTTCAATGCAGCACCCTTGCGTAGACGATCGGCATTTCCTCCGATAAAGGCATGCTCATTGTCTTTTTTGATTTGCTGCATGACTTCGTTGACCGGGCGCTGCTGCTGTTCGGCAATTCGTGAAGCAATCCCCCACAGTGACTCATTGGATTGAACGACATAAGTAGGTGAAGTTTGATTTGAAGCTACTTTGACTGGTTGAGCTTTTGCAGTCACTGGAGCCGGAGTTTTCACCGGATTGGCTGATCCAGTTGATTTTCTGGCTTGCTCCTCAGCAAACTTCTTCACCAATGGATCACTAGAGGCAGTTTGATGATCAGAATGGGACTCTACAGCTTTCTGCACATCTGCTTTATTTGATGCTGATGCACTTTGATTTGCTGGTATCGTACTGGTTGGTTTGTTTGTAGTCGAGGCTGCTGCAGGAGCCGGCGATGCAAGAGTTGCTTGTGAGGTCTTTACTGAATCTGAAAGCGCCGGTGCAGTTTTAACTGGGGCTGGAGTATCGGGTGCAGTTACAGCCTCGCTTTTCAGTACAGGCGTAATCGCTTGAGCCTGAATCGCTGGAGTTGATGCCATTACAGCTGGCGCAAATGCAGTTTTTGGAATAGAAGTGTTCGATAATGTCGGTGGTGCTGTGCGTTGCAATGCCAACGGCTTTTCTAGAGCCGGTGGCTTATTTAAGGCTGTGGAGGCTGCCGTATTGTAATGGCTACTTACGGGTAAGTTGAGTGCAATATCTTTTTCACTGACGACGACAACTGGTGCAAGCGGACGTTCATTCTGTTTGAGACTAGCTTTTAATAAATCGGTTTTAGCTTGTAAGGGTGTACGAATATGTTGCAGCCGTGCGGCATTGCCTTCCTTGATTTTGACAATAATATTCAGCTCGCGCTCTGTCATGGGGCGAGAAGAAGTAATGGTAATAACCCCGGTACCATTATTGCTGCGCCGAGTAAAAAAGTTCAGATGACCAGGTGGCTGATGCGATGCACCAATTGACATTAAATCTGCAGGTGAAGCCAGACTGACTTCAATCGGCAGATTGATATCAGACTGCCGAAAAGTCATTTCTGCATAGAGTAATTCCCCAGGGGCAGACTGAATCTGAACCGGATCTACATTAATCGCATAAATGTTTTGTGAAGCGACAATGGCTAAAATGGCAAGCTTTAATTTGTTATATACAGTCATCTTAATCGTGAGCTCAGTCATTATCGCATAGCGAAAATTATAGATTAACGGGATGTTTGTTTTTTGTAAAATACTTACGCAATAGTTACATAAAAAAGCCGATCAATAAAGATCGGCTTTTGGCTTTATATCCAAAGGATATTAAGCATTTTTATAATCAATCAGAATACGCAGCATACGGCGTAATGGCTCGGCAGCACCCCAAAGCAACTGGTCACCTACAGTGAATGCACCCAGATATTCTTTACCCATGTTCAGCTTGCGCAGGCGGCCGACTGGAACGCTTAAAGTACCTGTTACAGCAACAGGCGTCAGATCAGTCATCGATGCTTCACGAGTATTTGGAACCACTTTAGACCAGTCATTGGCACGTGCAATGATGTCTTCGATTTCATCCAAAGGTACATCTTTTTTCAATTTCAGGGTTAATGCCTGAGAGTGACAACGCATGGCACCAATACGCACGCAGTGACCATCAATTGGCACGATCTGCTGGTTGCCCAGAATCTTGTTGGTTTCAACCTGACCTTTCCATTCTTCTTTCGACTGGCCGCTTTCCAGTTGCTTGTCGATATAAGGAATGAGTGAACCAGCCAAAGGAACGCCAAAGTTTGCAGACGGGAAGCCTTCACCACGTTGTAATTCAGCAATTCTAGAGTCGATATCCAGAATTGGAGAACGCGGATCATCTAGCAACTCTTTGGTATTGTTATATAAATAACCCATACCATTGATCAGTTCACGCATGTTTTGCGCGCCCGCACCAGAAGCGGCCTGATACGTCATTGACGTTGCCCATTCCACCAGATTGTTCTGGAACAGACCGCCCAAGCCCATCAGCATCAAGGAAACCGTACAGTTACCACCGACAAAAGTCTTGGTGCCTTTGACTAGACCATCTTTGATCACGTGCATGTTCACCGGATCAAGTACGATGATGGCTTCATCATCCATACGTAAAGTCGATGCTGCATCAATCCAGTAACCGTTCCAGCCTTCAGCTTTCAGTTTCGGGAAAACTTCAGAAGTATAGTCGCCACCTTGACAGGTAATAATGACATCCATTTGCTTCAGACTGTTAATGTCTGATGCATCCATAAGTGCTGGGGCGGTCTTACCGCCAAATGCCGGCGCTTCACCGCCTGCATTACTGGTAGAGAAATAGAATGGCTCAAAATGAGCAAAATCATTCTCTTCAACCATACGTTGCATAAGGACGGAACCAACCATCCCGCGCCAACCGACCAGACCTACTTTCATGTCACTTTGCCTCGGTGCGTTAAAAAATCAAAAGGGATTCGAGTGTACCAAAAAGGGACTCAACTGCAAGAGCTACACAATCAAAACATCAATATTCTTGAGAGAAATATCTGCTTTATGATACATACAAAATTGATAACGTCATTTTTCTTTTAGAAAAAATAATAACTTAATTAAGAGCGCAGTTTATGATATGGGTTATCCAAATTCTGGCAATCATTGTCATTTGGTTAAGTTTTTGGTCACTGATACCACGCGATGAATGGTGGATTCGGGGTGCGGATTTTCCACGCTTACAAATTCTGGTATTGGGCTTTATCGCCTTTATTCTTTTTCTCCTGGTTGATCATCCCTGGAACTGGTTGAATCAGCTGCTTTTTATCGGTCTGATGGCAGCTTTGGCCTATCAGTTGAAAATGGTATTGCCCTATACCTTTATCTGGAAAAAACAGGTCAAGCAGGTCAAGCATGATCAGCTGGATCCGCAACGTCAGATTTCCCTGGTCGTTTCCAATGTACTTACTACCAATACCAAATATCATTTACTGATCGAGCAGATCCAGATTCATCAGCCAGATCTGGTTTTGACTCTGGAAACCGATCAAAACTGGCAAAATGCACTCTCGGTGATTGAAGCTGATTATCCTTATCGCGTGCCTGTGCCTTTGGATAATCTGTATGGCATGCATCTATATAGCAAGCTCGAACTGAGTGAAACTGAGGTTAAATTTATTCTGAGTGACGAAATTCCCTCAATTCATACTACAGTGATTTTACGCTCGGGACAGCCAGTACAGCTCTACTGTCTGCATCCCAAACCACCCAGCCCGACCGAGGCCAAGGATTCTACCTTGCGTGATGCTGAACTGCTGATTGTCGGTGATCAGATTAAGGATCTGGATGAAAGCTGTATCGTCATGGGCGATCTGAATGACGTGGCCTGGTCACGTACCACACGCCTATTTCAACGCATTAGTGGGCTGCTAGATCCGCGGGTAGGGCGTCATTATGTGAATACTTTTCACGCAGATTATCCTTTTTTTCGCTGGTCGCTGGATCACGTCTTTCACAGTACCGATTTTGCCTTGGTACATATGGAACGTTTACCGCATGTAGGCTCTGACCATTTTCCGGTCTTTCTGGTTTTACAAACCGGTCGGGTATTCGAGCATATTCAGGAAGAATTAGAACAAACTGATGAAGATGAGCAAGAAGCACAAAAAGCTATTGAAGAAGGCATTCAGAAAGCAGAGAAAGAGGAAAAAATAGTCACTGATGAAGTTGCTATGGCATATAAAGAAGGAGGCAAAATCTCTTAGCTTTTTAGAAGAAAAGTGTACGATATTGCTTACAACAGTTTCCGCTTCTTGCGAATGGGCAGGGGTTAGGAATCTGGGTATTCTAGGTTTATCAGCACAGGGAGTCGAGAAAGGATATTCTCATAAGGAAGACGAAGCTGAATGAAAACATCATGGATATGATGCTGAAAGGGAAATCACAAAAAAGCAGAACGAATTATAATATGTGAAAGCACAACCTCATTAACCCGAGTTTTACAGGATGTAGAGCTCGGGTTAAATTATTTCAATTACTTAAACATGATTTTAAGCTATAGCCCTTCAAATTCCGTGATCAAATCGATTTAGTAAATTGATTTATAACCTTCAGGGCGAGTCTTAAAACGGCGGTGGAACCACATATATTGGGTCGGTGCGATGCGCAACTGCTGCTCAATCACCCGGTTCACGCGAGTGGCATCTTCAACTTCATTCTCACTAGGGAAGTTTTCCAGTGCCGGTTCAATGAGCACATGGTAGCGCGGATTGTTAATATCGCCATGACGGTAGAAATATAAAGGAATTGCAGCCGCTTTGGTCATTTTCAGTAAACGGCGATGTGCGGTTACAGTCGCCGCAGGCACGCCAAAAAAAGGTGCCATCACGCCTTGTTTTAAACCATAATCCTGATCCGGACTGTACCAGATCGCATGGCCATTTTTCAGGTTACGTACCAGACCGCGCATATCATCATGGTCAATCTGATTGGCATAAATTGTGGCGCGACAACGGTAAATCAGCATGTCCAAAAGTGGATTATTCTGCGGACGATAGACTACATCCGGTTCAAAATATTGTGCGCAAAGATAACCACCCGCATCGAGCAAAGTTGAATGCGTGCCTAATAACAGCATGCCTTGGCCTGCGGCTTGTGTCTTCTGAATATGTTCCAAGCCTTCAATACTGACGCGGCCCTGAAACCATTTCGGACTGTACCAGGCATTCAGCGTCTCAAACACCCCCAGCATTTGATCGATAAATACCTGACGGGCATTGTCCTGTACCTGCTTTTCAGACCATTCGGGAAAGCAGACTTCCAGATTACGCAGCGTGGTTTCACGGCGTGATTTCAAGTATTTAAAAGAAAGGTGGCCCAGCAGGGACGCCAGACGATGCTGAATGGCCCAAGGTAAGATCGCCAGAATCATCAGGAAAATAATGCCTAGCCATTTGCCCCAATATTGAGGTAACAGGAATGACCATTGAAATTCACCGGGTTGATATGCAGGCTGAGTACTCATAAAACAATTTAGGGCCAAAAGATTAAATGCAGTCTAACAGAGAAGATTATTGAAATAAAAAAGCATCTGTACGAATACAGATGCTTTAGTAAAAGCTCGGGGAATATTTAGCCGTTACTTAGGTTGTCCAGTTCTTCCCAACGCTCTAATTTTTCCAGTAACAGCTCATCAATTTCGGATAAACGGTTAGAAAGTTTCAATGCTTTATCGGAATCAGTCACAAATAAAGAGCCATCAGCCAGTTGTGCGTTGATCTCGGCCTGCTCTTTTTCCAGTGCTTCCATTTCAGCAGGAAGTTGCTCGAGTGCACGCTGGTCCTTGTAGCTAAGCTTAACTTTTTTGGCAGCGACCGGTGCCGCCTCGGCTTCTGCTTTGGCTATGGCTTTTTTCACGGCACTTTTTTGGTCAACCACGGTTTGATCCGGACGTTGTTCAAGATAATCCTGATAACCGCCAACATATTCGTCAATATTGCCCTTACCATCAAAGACCCAAGTGGATGTTACCACGTTGTCCATAAAGGCACGGTCATGCGAGATCAACAGCAGGGTGCCTTTGTAGCCACCCAGCATCTCTTCCAGTAACTCTAAAGTCACCATATCCAGGTCGTTGGTTGGCTCATCCATCACAATCAGGTTCGATGGTTTCAGCAACAGTTTCGCTAGCAGGATACGGTTGCGCTCACCACCTGACAAAGCTTTGACTGGTGTACGGGCACGTTCTGGCGAAAACAGGAAATCTTGTAAATAACTATAGATATGACGACGGTTACCATTCACATCCACGTGGTCAGAACCTTCTGAGACGTTATCTTTAACAGATTTTTCCAGATCCAGCGCATTACGGAGCTGGTCGAAATAGGCCACTTCTAACTGCGTACCGGTCTTCACCGTACCGCCATGTTCTAGCTCGCCCAGAATGGCTTTAATGAGGGTAGTTTTACCGACACCGTTATCACCGACCAGACCGATACGGTCGCCACGGAGGACAAGTGCAGAGAAGTTGTTGATGATCGGTGCATTGTCACCGAATTTCACACTCAGGTTCTCAATTTCAAACACCAGTTTGCCGGAACGGTTGGCATCCTGAGTCGCCATCGTCACTTTACCTTGTTGCGAACGACGTGCTCTAGATTCTTCACGTAATGCTTTTAGGGCACGGACACGACCTTCGTTACGGGTACGACGGGCTTTAATCCCTTGACGGATCCAGACTTCTTCCTCAGCCAGCTTTTTATCGAACAGCGCATTTTGCTTTTCTTCAGCTTCCATTTGCTGGGCTTTCAGGTCTAGATAACGTGAATAGTTACCTTCATAACTACGCAGTTGACCACGATCCAGTTCAACAATACGGGTAGCAATGCTATCGACAAAGGCACGGTCATGCGAAATGAACAATAGGGTCAAATTATTTTGATCGAGCAGGAATTTTTCCAGCCATTCGATACTTTCAACGTCTAAATGGTTAGTCGGTTCGTCCAGTAACAGCACATCGGGTTGGGTAAGTAAAGCACGTGCCAGTAGTACACGACGCTTACGACCACCAGATAAATCGGCAAGATCTGCATCCGGGTCCAGGCCCATTTTGCTTAAAATCGAATTGACTTTGGTTTCCAGCGCCCAGCCATCCAGCTGATCCATTTTGTGTTGCAGGTTGCCCATACGATCACAGGCGTCCATGTCACCGAGTACACAGGCTTCACTGGCAGCATGATAAGCACGCAAAACTTCCGATGCTTCACCGGCACCATCTGCCACGATATCAGCCACTTTACCTGAATCCATCGGTACATCTTGCGCCAGCATGGAAATAGTAATGCCGTTTTGTAATGAAACTTCGCCGTTGTCAGGCAGTAAACTTCCTTCAATCAGCTTAAGTAAGGTAGACTTACCCTCACCATTACGGCCAATCAAACACACTCGTTCGCCGCGTTCCAAGTTAAAATTCGCGCCGTCGAGCAGGGCGGGTCCACCAAACGCAAGTTGGACATCCCTAAGGGTAATATAGGCCATAATGTTTCCTGAAATCCCCAATGAGGACTTTAAATGACTAAACAACAAAATCTAAATGATCAGGCGTCATTTTCCGCACCCATTGAAGATTTGCAAGTGCGAATTGCATTTTTAGACGATTTAGTTGAACAGTTGAATGATCAGGTGGCCAAACAGACCCTGGAAATTGCTGATCTGAAAAAGCAAATGACGCTGTTATATCAACGTGTTGAGTCTTCAGATCTGTCTGAAGGCATTGCAGAATTTGATCCGGTTGCAGATCGCCCACCGCATTATTAATTTGCAACCAATGATTTAATCAACAACAACCCTTAGCTGATCTAAGGGTTTTTTATTGAAAAATAAAAATGAGCCAATCGATAAGATGTTAAAAAGAGAAATATTATTTTTTTGAATTGGCTTTTAAATTGCATTAAATCCGCATATAAAAGTAATAAAGCGTAGCGTGATGATCAAGTGCAAAAGAATTTTCCTGTTGAAAACAAACATTCACGCTTACAAACAGATTTCTTGCCGGCATTTCATAAAATGCAGTTTAGCTCTCTGCCGAAACAGGCCTGCACCCATTCAGTCCTAAAATTATTTGACCTTTCACTCACTTCCTACTCTAATACCGGCTCTCAGGTACATTCCGGAATTGCGTCCCATGCACCCAAAAGTTATTCTACTCGACCTCGAAAATAATTTCCCCACAGCCAAGTTAATGCGTGAGATTGTGGCGCACTATTCGACTTTATATCTGTTTAGCTGTGCCGGAAAATTTGAATTCTCCTTAGAGGACTTAACCGAGCTTGCCGGCTGGATTAGCAGTGGTCAGGTGGTGGTGCTGGACACGCCTGAATCGCCACAAAAAGAATATGAGTATGCAGTCATTGTCGGTCAGCTTATGGCGCTACTGGAGCCAGAAACCGAGGTTGAATTGATCTCGGCGATGGACAGCTGCGAGATGTTGCAGCAGATGCTGCAGGCTTCTGATATTCCGTGTCACCTGATTCAGATTCAGCCTGATGAGACAAGCATTCCAACAGATCAGCCTAAAAATCATCTTCCGAGTCTGGACGCCATCAAGAACAAACCCGCCTTGCAGCTGGTGAAAAAATACTGTGATGCTTTAGGGAAAATGAGTGGCAAACCGAATACGGTGGAAACCCTAAAAAACTCAGTGGCGAATATTCTGCAAGTGATGCCGGTAAAAGCTCAGCATGTGGTCGGCATGTTGATTAACCTGAAAATTGTCAAACGCTATGATGAGCAAATCAGCTTCCGAAAAAAAGTCCTGAAACAATGGCTGCAGCTCAATCTGGATGAACAAAGCCCGGTTAAAAATCCGAAACTGGATCAGGTCATTTCCCAACTACAGGCAGATGAAGTTCCAGTTGAATCTGAATCGTTCCAGTCACCAATCCAGTCGGCACAGCAAGACCTGTTCAAGAATTTTGGCCGGATCGATCCGGTCCAACTAGAAGTGGCGCGTAAACTGCGTGAATTGCAGGGCGACAAACCTAAAGACATTTATGAACTGCGTGATTTACTGGAACAGTTATTTCCAAAATCGGACATCCGCTTGCTGCTGAAAGAACTGATCGAGAAAGGTTATATTTACTGGAATGGTCACGAAATTTTATATAGTCATGAAATGTTCCTGAATTAATTTTATCGTGCAAACTTGCGTTTTATATTCTGCTTATGCAACTCTAATAATAGAACATAAAGGTTGAACTATGGAAAACACTGGAATCTGGGTGACGGTGGTCATCATCATTTTCGTCATAGGGTCGATTTTCGGGTTGCGTGTAAGTCCCCGAGAAAAAGCTCTGGGCCTGATGCGTGACAAAGCCCGTAAAATGGGTCTGCATCCACGTCTGGTGGTGGCACCGGACTGGACCAAAATTCCCAAGGCGACTGAAAGTCGTGCCAGTATGGTCGCGTACTACAGTGTACTGATGCCAGATGCGCGTTTGCCCTTGATGCGCGCCCGTGTTGTCGATAATAAACTCGAAATCGTGCAGGGTGATGAGAAATTTAAAGATTTTCCCATTGCATTAAAAGGCATTTATGCTATTGATATGCAGGCCAACTGTGTCGGCATGTACTGGGATGAAGAAGCTGATTTAAGAGCGACCCAACTCGACGACATCAAAGCACTGTTACACGCTTTGGCTGAACTTTAATTTAGAAATAAACAGGATTAACGGTTAATTATGGCGAACGCTCCTCGGTCCACATCAAAAAGCAGCACAGCGAAGTCTCCCGACGCTGGAAGCAAGCGTGCCCTAGTGATTGTGGAGTCGCCTGCAAAAGCGAAAACAATCAATAAGTACCTTGGTCCGAACTACATCGTAAAATCATCGGTGGGTCATGTGCGTGACTTACCGACTGGCGGTTCTGCAAAATCGACAGAGAAAAAACCAGCGACACGTACCAAACTGACGGATACAGAAAAAGCTGAAAAATCACAGAATGCGTTGATTAACCGCATGGGTGTCGATCCGGAACATGACTGGAAAGCCAAATACGAAGTCCTTCCTGGCAAAGAACATGTGGTTGCCGAACTGAAAAAACTGGCATCGCAAGTCGATGAAGTCTATCTGGCAACGGATATGGACAGGGAAGGAGAGGCGATTGCCTGGCATTTAAAAGAAGTCATCGGCGGTGATGATTCGCGTTATCAGCGTGTGGTCTTTAATGAAATTACCAAAAATGCGATTCAGGATGCCTTTAAGCATCCGTCACGTCTGGATACCAATAAAGTCAATGCGCAGCAGGCACGCCGTTTCCTGGATCGTGTCGTGGGCTTTATGATTTCGCCATTGCTTTGGGAAAAGATTGCGCGTGGTCTGTCAGCCGGTCGTGTACAGTCGGTTGCGGTGAAGCTAGTGGTCGAGCGTGAACGTGAAATTCGTGCCTTCATTCCTGAAGAATACTGGCAGGTGTTTGTCGATACCAAATCGAAAAAAGATGATATTCGTCTCGAAGCGGTCAAGCAAAATGGCAAGACGCTCAAGCTACGCAATAAAGCCGAAACTGATGCCTTATTAAACCTGATCAAAGATGCGGATTATACGGTTTCTGCACGTGAAGATAAGCCAACCAAGGTTAATCCAAGTGCGCCGTATATCACGTCAACGCTACAACAGGCAGCCAGTACCCGTCTCGGTTTTTCTGTGAAGAAAACCATGATGCTGGCGCAGCGTCTGTATGAAGCCGGCTTCATTACCTATATGCGTACCGACTCGACCTTCTTGAGTGATGATGCGGTGAATATGGTGCGTGGTCATATCGAATCCGAGTTTGGCGAGAAGTATTTGCCTGCCAAGCCGAACCGTTATGGCAATAAAGCCGGTGCGCAAGAAGCGCATGAAGCCATTCGTCCATCTATGGTTGGCTTAAAAGGCGACAGTCTGGTAGGTGTTGAGCGTGATGCACAGCGTCTATATGACTTGATCTGGCGCCAGTTTGTTGCCTGTCAGATGACACCAGCAGAATATTTGTCTTCTACCATTTTAGTGGATGCCAATGGCGTGGAACTGAAAGCTAAAGGCCGTACCTTGGTCTTTGATGGCTTTACTCGCGTGCGTGGTGCCAATAAAGCCGATGACGATATTTTATTGCCTGCGGTCAAAGTCGGTGAAGTGCTTAAACTTGAGAAACTTGATCCATCTCAACATTTCACCAAGCCACCGGCACGTTTTACCGAAGCCTCACTGGTCAAAGAACTGGAGAAAAAAGGCATTGGCCGTCCATCGACCTATGCTGCAATCATCTCGACCATTCAGGATCGTGGTTATGTGAAACTGGATAACCGTCGTCTCTATGCCGAGAAGATGGGTGAGATCGTCACCGATCGTCTGGATGAAAACTTTAGTAATCTGATGAACTATGCCTTTACCGCAGATCTGGAAGGTCAGCTGGATAAAGTGGCAGATGGTGAGCGTAACTGGAAAGAGTTGTTAGATAGCTTCTATGGCGATTTTAAACAGCGTTTGACTACAGCGCAGGGTGAGAACGGTATGCGCCGCAATCAGCCTGTAGAAGTGGATGCGGTACATTGTAAAGAATGTGACCGTCCAATGCAGATTCGTACCGGAACCACAGGCGTATTCTTGGGTTGTTCAGGCTATAACCTACCGCCGAAAGAGCGTTGTAAAGGAACCTTGAACCTGACACCAGTTGAGTCTCTGGCTGCATTATCTGATGATGAGGCTGCGGAAACTGCTGACCTGATGTCGAAGAAGCGTTGTCCGATCTGTGAAACTGCCATGGACAGCTATGTGATTGATGGCGGCCGTAAACTGCATATCTGTGGGAATAACCCGGACTGTAGTGGTTTTGAACTTGAAGAAGGTGAGTTCAAAATTAAAGGCTATGATGGCCCGAGTATCCCATGCGACAAGTGTGATAGTGAAATGCAGCTGAAGACGGGTCGTTTTGGTCCGTATTTTGCCTGTACCAGCTGTGACAATACCCGTAAAGTCTTAAAGAGCGGTCAGCCTGCGCCTCCACGTGTGGATCCGATCAAGATGGAGCATTTACGTTCTGCCAAGCATGACGATTTCTTTGTACTGCGTGACGGTGCAGCCGGTTTATTCCTGGCGGCAAGCAAGTTCCCGAAAGTGCGTGAAACCCGTGCACCGAAAGTGGCCGAGATTCGTTCTGTTGCCGACCAGCTTGATCCAAAGTATCAGTTTATCTTGCAGGCACCTGATGTGGACCCGGAAGGGAATCCAACTCTGGTAAAATTTAGCCGTAAGAACCAGTCACAATATATTGGTTCGGAAACTGCAGAAGGCAAGCAAACCAAATGGTCTCTGGTTTATCAGGACGGAAAATGGGTTGAAGCCTAAACTCTAAGATTCAAAAAAATGCTGACGAAAGTCGGCATTTTTTATGTCAGAATCATGTATATAAAAAATTAAAAATAATATCTTGGGGTGGATGTGGATATTCAGACAAAAAAGTTCGCTGTATTAATCGATGCGGATAATTCTTCTATCAACGCGATTTCATCGGTATTGGAGGAAGTTGCGAAATATGGAATTGCCAGTGTCAAACGTGTGTATGGGGACTGGAGCAGCGAAACTTTAAAGAAATGGCGAGATGTACTCCTTCCTCATGCCATCACTCCGGTACAACAATTCGCTTATACCAAGGGTAAAGATGCGACGGATATGATCCTGATCATTGATGCTATGGATTTACTTTATGCAGGTGCATTAGATGGATTTTGTATCGTATCCAGCGATAGCGATTTCACGCCCTTAGCTTCACGTATTCGTGAAAATGGTCTAACAGTGTATGGCTTTGGCAAAAAAGCTACGCCTGAAGCATTTAAGAAAGCCTGTGACAAGTTCATTTATATCGAAAACTTACTTGTAGATAGTGAAATTAAAAATAATGAGGATGGTGAAGAAACAGGATCAATAGATAAAAAAGTTTCGGAGATTATCAAGACTAATGGACAAAAAACTATATCTGCGCAAAAGGAAATTCAGTTACCTGAAGGGATGGATCGAGCTACGCTTAACTTAATTTATAAAGCTGTAAAAGATAATGCCGATGATAATGGATGGGCGAATTTAGGGATGGTCGGGCAGTATATCAGTGCAGTAAAGCCTGATTTTGACTCTCGTAACTATGGTAGAGCCAAATTGTCAGGATTAATAAAAACTTTAAATTTATTTGAAACAAAAATAGAAATGAGTCAGATGTATTTAAGAAAAATGAAAAAGCAGAGTGTGTAATCGATATGTGGAAAAAGATTCGGATTCTGATTTTATTAATCATCTTATTGATTGTCGCGGTCAATGCCTATCGTGATCAAAACCAGAACTGGTCAAAGCCGATTATTGTGTTGCTGCATCCGATTAATGCCGATGGATTACCGACCACACAGCAATATATCCAGCAACTGTCAGCTCAGGACCTGAATGGAGCACGGGAATATCTGGAAAAAGCAGCTCAGCAGTATCGTGGACAGCCGACTTATTTTTATTTTAATTTAGGCCGTGAGCTTCAAGTTCTACCACCCAAAGTCCCTGAGCAAGACTCGCTCATCGATACAGTTTTATGGAGTTTAAAATTCCGGTTCTATGCTTGGAAACAGCGACAGAGTTCAGACCCTTCAGCTAATGTGACTTTATTTTTAAATTACTATGATCCTGTGCAGACCAAGCAATTGAAACATTCCACTGCCTTGCAAAAAGGCCGGATTGGTTCGATAAATCTATTTGCATCCAAACAACAAACTGAACAGAATAAAATTGTATTGGTGCATGAATTGCTGCATGCCTTTGGCGCTTCGGATAAATATGATTTAGCGACAGGTCAACCGATTTATCCGCTGGGTTATGCATTTCCAGATCAGCAACCCTTATTTCCGCAAACCAAGGCGGAGCTGATGGCAGGACATATTCCACTGTCTCAAACCACCAGTAAAATGCCAGAATCTTTAAATCAAACTTTGATTAATGAGATAACTGCAATTGAACTGGGCTGGAAATAAAGACTTGTGGATAGTGCTGGATTTATCCACAATTTAGACTTCATTTGTGGATAAAAGATCACACCATGCCGCTCACCTTTGTGCTTGCTCCCGACTCGTTTAAAGAAAGCATGTCTGCTGCACAGGCTTCTCAGGCCATGCAACGCGGTATCCAGAACGTCATTCCGGATGCCCACATCATTCATGTGCCAATGGCCGATGGTGGTGAAGGCACGGTCGATGCATTGATTTCAAGTTTAAAGGGGCAAAGTATTGCATGTGAAGTGACCGAACCACTGCCTGAGCAACGTATTCAGACCTATTGGGGTTTGATTGATGCAGGTCAAACTGCTGTGATTGAAATGGCCAAGGCCAATGGCATTCATTTATTGAAGCCTTCACAGCGTAATCCGATGCTCACTTCAACTTATGGCACAGGAGAAATGATCAAACAGGCATTGGACTTGAGTGTGAAAAAAATCATCATGGGGTCGGGCGGCAGTATTACCAATGATGGTGGTGCAGGGATGGCGCAAGCACTGGGTGTGCAGTTTCTAAATCATGCGGGAGAGTTAATTCAGGTCTGTGGTGGAAACTTGGATCAGGTCAAATCAATGGATTTATCTGGACTGGATCCACGTTTAGTAGATACTGAAATAATCATTGCATCGGATGTCAACAATCCACTGTGTGGACCAAATGGTGCATCGATAATCTTTGGACCACAGAAAGGTGCAACCCCGGAAATGATCAAGCAACTGGATCAAAACCTCGGTCATTTTGCCGATGTAGTCGCTGGGCAGATTGGCTGTGATTATCGTCATGTGGCAGGTGCGGGTGCAGCCGGTGGGCTGGGTTTTGGTTTAATGGCATTCACCGCTGCCTCTATTCGGTCCGGGGTGGAACTGATGATTGAACAGGTTCAACTGAGTGAGAAAATAGCGCAAGCAGATTATGTCCTGACCGGTGAAGGTAAAATTGATAGTCAAACATCTTTGGGCAAGACCCCTTTTGGGGTAGCACAGCTCGCCAGGAAATTTAATAAACCGGTAATCGCTTTTGCGGGTCTAGTCGGTGAAGGGATTGAGGATTTGTTTGAGTCAGGATTTAGCCAGATTGTTGGGATTAATCTGCCAGATTGTCCTTTAGAGGAAGCCTTAAAAAATGCAGAAATGAACTTGGAGAAAGCTGTCGCTGAGATAGTTAAAAATCTTTTGACAGAGTGAAAGTATTTCTCTCTCCTGTAATCCAGCACGCCCTGTCGTTAGCTAATATCAAATCAGGAAATAAAATTGGAGACAGTTTCAGGACAACTGAAAAGACATAATTCTGGAAGCGATCTGTTAAACTACATACATCCACAAAATGATGAGTGAAAATGAGTTTAGCCACCCTGATTGATGAATTAAATCCCCAACAAAAGCAAGCAGCGACTACAGAAGCAAAACACAGTTTGGTGCTGGCCGGGGCAGGTTGTGGCAAAACCAAAACCATCGTGGCACGCGCAGCTTACTTGATTGAACAGGGCGTGCCTGCCAACCAGATTCAAATTCTGACCTTTACCCGCCGGGCAGCCAGTGAAATTGTGGCGCGTGTCGAACTGGCACTCGGAGAGCAAGCCAAGGGGCTACGAGCCTCGACCTTTCATACCTTCTGTATGTATCTACTGCGCCGTATTCCGAAAGCTTTTGGTCTGGAACAGTTTTCGATTATTGATCGTGATGATCAGCTGATGATGTTTCGCCTGATTCGCGGTCGTGATGACAAGAAAAACCCCAATCATTTACCTAAGCCTCAGGAACTATGTGACCTGTATTCTTTTGCACGGAATACCCGGCAAAAACTTAGTCTGGCACTGGAAAAACAGATGCCGGAATATCTGGCTCTCAAAGACCAGATTGCCGAAATCATGAAAGAATACGAAGCACGTAAGCAGGCGCGCAGCTTTCTGGACTATGACGATATTCTGGCGGTAGTTGCCACGGCGCTGGCACAGTCCGAAGGTCTGGTCGACTATGTCGCTTCGATCTGCCGGCATATGCTAGTCGATGAAATGCAGGATACCAATCCTTTGCAATGGGCTTTGCTGGAGCCACTCAAAGACCGGATCAGCCTGTTCTGTGTCGGTGATGATGCGCAGTCGATTTATGGCTTTCGTGGTGCAGACTTTGAAAATATTCACCATTTCAAAGAGCGTGTGCCAGATGCGCAGATTTTCAAATTAGAAAAAAACTACCGCTCGACCCAGGAAATTCTGGATCTGTCCAACTGGCTGCTCGATCAGTCTGAAATCAAATATGACAAACGTCTGGAAGCGTATCGCGGAGAAGGCATTAAGCCGCGTATGCATATCTTCCCGAATGAATTTGATGAAGCTAAATGGATCGCGATTGATATTAAAGAGCGTCATTATCTGCAAGGCAGCAAATGGGGCGAGCATATGGTCTTGGTACGCTCCAGCTTTGCCGCACGGCATATTGAAGCAGCTTGTATCGCGGCTAATGTGCCATATCGCTTTATTGGTGGCATGAAGCTGCTGGAAACGGCGCATGTCAAAGATTTGCTCAGCATGCTGCGCGTAGTCGCCAATCCGCTGGATGATATCGCCTGGATGCGTTTCTTGACCCTGTGGAATGGTGTTGGTGATGTGGGTGCCAGTAAGCTATCGCAGCAGTTATTGGCTGAACCGGAAATGGAAGCTATTGCAGATAATTTGGAAAAATTTGGCAAGATACCATTAGAAACCATTCTGATCATGCAGCAGATGAGTGTGCTCAAAGGCGAAGTGCAAGCCTGTGTCGGTCTTGCGATTCAGGCGATTGAATCGCAGTTGGCGGAAAACTATAAAAAGGACTGGCCACGTCGCCAGAGTGATTTTGAACTGGTCAAACAGCTGGCCTCCAAGCATTCGCAGCTGAGTGAGTTTTTAGAGGAATATGTACTGGATCCGGTGTCAATCTCGGAAATTGAACGCCAGTCGGACCATGATGTAGTGACCTTGATTACCATTCACTCGGCCAAAGGCACCGAACAAAATGTTTGTTATGTGGCCAATGTCACGCCAGGCAATTACCCGCATGCACGTGCTCAGGGTGACTTTGATGATGTCGAAGAAGAACGTCGTGTGCTATATGTGGCGTTGACCCGGGCAAAAAATGAATTGATTCTGACCAAACAGAACCTGAATCATTGGGCGCGCGAAACGGTCGATGAGCAGGGGCGTAAAGTCGAAAGCTATTTCCTGAATGATCTCACCCGGCATTTATGCACCACAGAAACCCATTACAAGACCCGGCAGCAAACGGTAAAAAGTGCCTTGATTGAACGCAAGTCGATTAATTTAGATTTTGGGATTGATCTCGATTAAACTATGGCAAAGTTGTTTCATGCAAAAAGTAGAGTAGGCGCGTGCTTTTTGATATTTTTTGCCTATCTTCTTAAGGTTGTAAGATGAAAATTTTAGTTCGTAATTTAGAACGTACGGTCACAGAAGCCGAATTACTGAAACTGTTCCAGGAATATGGCACAGTGGAGACCTGTACTTTGGTGCTTGATGCAGCAACAGGCAAATCAAAAGGTTTTGCTTTTGTAGAAATGCCGCATGGCCGTGAAGCAGTCAAAGCCATTAAAGGCCTGAACACTTTACGCCTGCACGGACATGGCATCCGCGTGAAAGCCGCAGAAGACAAGCCTCAGGCTTAAACTCAAAAAAGGAGCACTTGATAGGCTCCTTTTTTTATGGCTACAATTTAGTATCGCCGTACTTAATTAGTGAGCTCAATGCTCTGAATTTCAGTGCTGGATGGATTCAGTCTAAACATCTTTTGATTGCGAAATGTAGGCGAACCTTTTACTTTATAAAAGCCAAAATTTGTTTTAAACCTTAGGAAATCTCGATGACCCGTGTTGCTCGCTATCATGCGGACCGTACCAATCAAAAACTGTATTTTGCCCGTCTATCCTGCCAGCAAGCAGAGCAAACCGAACATGTACAACAGGCTCAGGCACAACGTGAAGCAACTGTGTTTCATTTGCATGGTGCTTTGTTAGCATTTTTACAGGAACTTGTGCGTTACTATCGCCTGAATGATCCTCATCCGACGCTAAAATCGATCGAAGAACTGATGGCGGCCAAAGGCCAGATTTCGCCGGAAGTGGCGGTGCTGCAACATTTATCCAAGAGCGGTTTCATTGCTGAACTGAAACGTGCTTACCGTCTGTGCCAGTATGCGCCCGAACCAAGTACCCCAGAACCTGAAGACGAAACTTCCTCAAATCTCATCATTAAAGTCACACAGTCTCCACAAGCATGGTTACCTGATACTGCTATATTGAGAGAGTGGCATCGTGACCTGACCCAATTAATTGATGGTTTTCGTAATGAGATGATTGAATTTTAATCGGATCGGCTGTACTTGAAAATGCAATTTTTAACCCTATATCAATTACTCTAATGATGCAAAGTGCACCCGGCGCTTTGCCACCATGTTGAACATGGAGGATATATGTCTATAGAACAGTTGAAAGATTTATTTGGTAATCAAGACGCGATTTTAGAACTCGTTCAACTTGAAGGTGGCGCGTTGGCTCTACGCAATGCAGGCTCACATAAACAGCCTTTGGTCATGATTCAATTTAATGATGAGGTGAAAGCTTTACTTGGAGAGCAGACGCCCGTGATTGCGCAACAGATGATTCAGGCAGCACTCTATGGTTTGCTGGAACAGCAGGTCAATGAGTGGCAGGCTGAAGTTGTGGATGAAGAACCAAAGTATATGAGTTAATCGTTGAAATTTATTTAGAAAGCACACTATCGGTGTGCTTTTTGAGTTTTATAGGTTATTAAATTAGGCAGATTTTAAGTACCATAAAAACGTTCATTTAAAATGAAGATGAAAAATCAGTATTTTAAAATTTAAGTCGTGAGCAGTCTGAAGCCAGTGTAATAATAAAATCTTTGACTTAGAGATATATTGATGTTCATAAAAAAAGTTGCCAGATTCGGCAACTTTTTTATTTGGCGTTTATTCAAAGAAAAACTTTAATGAGAAGGCGTATGCTGATGCGCGATCTCAATCTGGTTCAAAATATGATTGCTCATATTTTTCGCCATTTCTTCTTTGGCATAATAAACCGCACCGACATTATCCCGACGAATGGCTTCAGCTTCTTCCTTGCTTTCCGCACAGACCAGTACCTGAATTTGTGGATTCAAGGTCTTGGTAATATCGACAATTTTATGAATATCGATGATATCCATAGGGGAAATGACCAGTAAGCGCGCATGCTGGATATGTGCCTGAATCAGTACGCCAGCCTCAGTGGCAACACCAGACACCGCAGCAATGCCTTTCTCACGTAGGTTTTCGACGATGTCACGGTTTTCTTCGGCAATCACCACCTTGATATTTTCTTGCATCAATGAGCGGGTAATGCGACGCCCGACCTCCCCATGGCCAATAATGACCACCTGATCGCGCAGGTAATCCTGTGAGACTTCATCGGGTAACATCGCCAGAGGGTCACCACTGCGTTCCAGTAATCGGGCCAGAGTCGAGCGTTCCCGAATCCATTTCTGTACCGGCTCAATCGCGGAAAAGATAAAGGAGTTAAGCGTAATCGAAATTAAGGCACCTGCTAGAATCAGGTTTTGACCTTCCGGCGAAAGCAGGTTGAGCGAAACACCGAGTGCAGCCAAAATAAAGGAGAACTCACCAATCTGTGCCAGAGAAGCACCGACGGTCAAGGCGGTATTGATCGGATAACGGAAGAACAGCACCAGTGCCATCGCAGCAATAGTTTTACCAATCATGATAATCGCGACCACGGCCAGTACATGTAAAGGCTGTTCCAGCAAAATGCGCGGATCAAACAGCATGCCGACGGAAACAAAGAATAAAATCGAGAAAATTTCACGCAGTGGTAAGGTTTCTTCTTCAGCACGATGACTGAAATCAGATTCCTTAACGACCATTCCGGCAAAGAAAGCACCCAGTGCCATGGATACACCAAAGACTTTATAGGCACCAAAGGCAATCGAAACAGCAGCTGCCACCACAGTTAAGGTAAACAGCTCACGTGAACCGAGACGTGCCACCACCTGTATGATCATCGGAATCAAGCGTTTACCAATAATCAGCATGAAGGCAATAAAGCCTGCGACTTTAAGTAAGGTAATCCCTAAGGTGAGCCAGATATTCTCATCGCTTGCACCTTCCAGCGCTTGCCCACCTAAAAGCACCGCAGTGGCAGGTAACAGTACCAGCGCCAAGACCATGACCAGATCTTCGACCAGCAACCAGCCAACAGCAATTCGGCCATTGATTGAATCCAGTAAGCCACGATCACCAAGGGCTTTGAGCAGAACCACGGTACTGGCACAAGACAGGCTTAGGCCGAAGACCAGTGCTGAGCCAAAGCTCCAGCCCCACAGCATCGAAACTCCAACCCCGAGCAAGGTGGCAACTGCAATCTGTAAAATCGCACCAGGCAGGGCAATCCGGCGTACCTGCATCAGATCGTTCAGGGAAAAATGCATTCCGACGCCAAACATCAGGAACATGACGCCAAGTTCTGCCAGTTGGTTGGCCAGATGAATATCACCGACCACACCGGGTGTATGGGGACTAATCAGAATGCCGGCAATTAAGTAACCGATCAAAGGGGGAAGACGTAACCGTGCAGCGAGATAGCCAAAGACCAAAGCTAAGCCAAAACCAACAGCCAGTAATATAATGAGCTCTACGTCATGTGGCACTAAATACTCCTTTAGCTAGGTTTGCTGGGAAATAAGCACAAAAAGTGCCAAAACATGCAGAAAGTTTATCAAGTCGGATAAAAAAAGTGCAAAAAAAAACGACCCGCAAAGGTCGTTTTTTTAAAGAAACTAAAATTATTTGATTTTAGCTTCTTTGAAGATTACGTGTTGACGGATTTTTGGATCAAATTTTTTGATTTCCATTTTTTCCGGCATAGTACGTTTGTTCTTAGTCGTGGTATAGAAATAACCTGTACCAGCTGAAGAAACTAAGCGAATTTTATCACGCATGGTTCAGACTCCTTAGATCTTTTGACCTTGAGCACGTAGGTCAGCAACAACCTTTTCAATGCCCAATTTGTCGATAATACGCATACCTTTAGTGGTTAAACGAAGACGTACAAAACGTTTTTCGCTTTCTAACCAGAAACGGTGGTGGTGCAGGTTCGGCTCGAACCGGCGCTTAGTTTTGTTGTTGGCGTGTGAGACGTTGTTACCAACGACTGGACGCTTGCCGGTAACTTGGCAAACCTTAGACATGGTGTAACTCCATTGATTTAGCCAACAGCAAATCTGTATGGCCAGTCAAAAATAAACGGATTGAAATCATTCAAGGGGCGTTTTATATCAAAAATGCGCTTAAAAGACAAGCGATTTTCGTCAAAACGCGGCACGAACTATATCGATAGCTCATGCCTTGATCATTTAGCGGAGAAGTGTCTTCGAAATCAGCTTGTGAATCGGTTTATTGAACGGTGGCAGAATGTATTTCAAGCTGTACAGCTTTGGATTCGACATTACTGAGCGTTCATGCGACAAACTGAAGAAGCCTTCTGGGCCATGGTATTTACCCATACCTGATGCACCGACACCCCCAAATGGTAGATCATCCTGCGCAACATGGGTCAGTACCGTATTTTGCCCGAAATGCCCTGAATGGGTACGCTGTGCGACATAATCGGCACGCGCCTGATCAAAGTCGAAGTAGTATAAAGCAAGTGGACGCGGACGGCTATTAATAAAGTCGATGACATCGTCAATTTGATCATATTCCATGATCGGTAACAGTGGGCCAAAGATTTCATGCTGCATGATCTGCATCATCGGGGTGACATTGGTCACGATGGTCGGTGCAATCTTGCGCAGATCAGCCGAGTTTTCACTACGCGGATTAATTTCAATGACTTGCGCACCCTGTTCACGCGCATCATCCAGATAGCCTTGCAGACGGTTATATTGTTTGACATTAATAATCGAGGTGTAATCCTGATTATGGGTGATATCCGGATACATGCTTTCGACACAGGCTTTAAAGTGATCAATGAACTCGGCAGTTTTTCCGAGAGGCAGGAACATATAGTCTGGCGCTACACATGTCTGACCGGCATTCCAGAGTTTGCCCACCGCAATCCGCTGCGCGACATCGCGCAGATCAATCGATGGATGCACCAGTACCGGCGATTTACCGCCCAGTTCCAGAATCACCGGCACCAGATTTTCGGCAGCGGCTGCCATGACGGTTTTACCGACTGCAGTTGAGCCGGTGAAAATCAGTTTATCGAAAGGCAAACGACAGAAAGCATCTGAAATCACACCGCCACCATTCACCACAGCGACCAATTCTTTAGGGAAGGCTTCAGCCAGGGCTTTTTCCAGAACTTCACCAAAGGCAGCCGATGCACTGGAAATTTTGATCATGGCATGGTTGCCGGCCGCCAGGGCACAAATTAGTGGGCCAATCGAGAGCAACAGCGGATAGTTCCACGGTGCGATAATTCCGACTACACCCAAAGGCTGATATTGCACCCAGGCTTTGGCCGGCTGATGAATAATGCCGACATGACGCTTGGAAGGTTTCATCCACCGGGTCAGGTTTTTGCTGTAATATTTAATATGTTCCAGACAGGTGAGCAGTTCACCAATCTTGGTTTCCCCAATGGAACGGTTACCATAGTCCTGATTAATTGCGTCAGCAAATTGATCTTGATACTTAACTAAGATACGCTTAAGTCGAGCTAAACGATCGATACGTTCCTTTGCAGTCGGCAGAGGGTAGTGTAAATAAGCGTGTTTTTGTTGCGCCAAGACTTCATTCAGATATTGGCTATCAAAAAAATGTGGTGTCATTGATGTTGTTTTTGTGTGACTGTTCATGCCGCACTACCATTATTCAAAAATCGATTAATTAATTTTTAGAGCAAATACTCTAATTAGTCAAGTGACTTTGTGTGTTAGCCTGCTAATGCATGAACTGAATGGTTATTTTAGGATGTCCCAAACCAAAACCTTAAAAACTAAAGAGCGTATCTTGCAGCTCAGTTTGCAGCTGTTTAACGAGCGTGGTGAACGATCGGTAACCACCAATCACATTGCGGCTGAACTCGGCATGAGCCCGGGTAACCTGTATTATCATTTCCGCAATAAAAATGAAATTATTAAAGAATTGATGGAACAGTACCAGCACCAGACCCTGGAAATGCTGGCGCTGCCGGATGACCGTGCGCTGGATGCCAATGACAAGGTGCATTATTTTCAGGTACTGAGCAGCCAGTTATGGGCTTACCGTTTCCTGCATCGTGATGTCTATCATCTGGTAGAAAATAACGAAGATTTTCGCAAGATGTATCCACGCTTTGCCGGTCAGGTGATGCAGCAGGGCCAGAAAATCTATAAAGGCTTTGTTAATGCAGGCCTGATGGACATGACCGATTCAGAGATTGAAGCACTGATTATTAACCTGTGGATTGTGCTGACCAACTGGACCAACTTCCTGTATATGTCAGGTCATTTAACCGATTCCAATACGCTGGAAGAAAAATGGGTCTGGCAGGCACTCCGTCAAATGGTATTCCTGGAAGGGGCGTATTTACGTGGTGAAAGTCGTCAAACCTATGAAGGTTTATTGAGTAGTTTGGGCTCTTCGGAACTTTTTGCCAGCCTGTCGTCATCTAAAGATTCTGAATCTGAACAAACTATTCAGAATATCCAAGAAACGCGCTAGAATACTCGGCTTATTTTTAATTTAACTGATTAGTGACTTAAACCAACATGAATATGACGACTGCTAACACCGCACGTTTATTGATTACTTGTGAAGACAAGCCGGGCATCGTGCAGGCTGTTTCGAGCTTCTTGTATCATCAAGGTGCCAACATTACTGCGCTTGACCAATATGCGACAGCAGCGCAGGGCGGACGTTACTTCATGCGCGTTGAATTTGAATTAGATAATCTTCAAAGTCGCAAAGAAAGTATTACCCAGACTTTTGCAGCGAATGTGGCGGAACGCTATGGCATGCAATGGCGTCTGGCTCTGGTCAGTGACGTGAAAAAAGTCGGTATTTTGGTGTCTAAAGTCGATCATGCCTTGCTTGAGCTGTTATGGCGTCATGCGCGTGGTGGTTTGCCTTGTGAAATTACCAAAGTGGTGTCGAATCACGAGACTTTACGTGAAGCAGTTGAAAATTTTGGCATTCCATTCGAAGTTGTGCCGGTGACCAAAGACAACAAACCTGAAGCTTATGCAGAAATCGACCAGTTGATGCAGGGCAATGACTTACTGGTGCTGGCGCGTTATATGCAGATTCTGGATGAAGAATTTGTCAGCAAGTGGGAAATGAAAGTGATCAACATTCACCATTCTTTCCTGCCGGCTTTTGTAGGTGCCAATCCGTACAAACAGGCCTATGAAAAAGGCGTGAAGCTGATCGGTGCAACTGCGCACTATGTGACTGCTGATCTGGATCAAGGTCCGATTATTGAGCAGGATGTGGAGCGCGTGAACCATGACTTTACTGTTGAGCAGTTACGTGAACTCGGTCAGGACGTAGAACGTAATGTATTGGCCCGTGCGGTAAAATGGCATTTGGAAGACCGTATTATTGTCGATGGCAACAAGACTGTCGTGTTCCAATAAGACTTGCATTGAGTTTTAAAAAGGCATACTTTTAGTGTGCCTTTTTTGTTTTGATGCAAAAAAAGTCAGTCAAAGGTAGGATTAGCGGTTGCAAATGAAAACACTTCTCATTTATTATTGGCATACTTTAATTGTGATAACCGATGAGCTTGATAGTTTGTTCCACATCATCTCCTCAAGGTAATAGATTTAATGAGTCAAGTTGCTGCGCCCCAAATGCCTACACCGCCGAATCAGATGAAAAAGAAAGTCATCTCTATCGTGGCGGCTGTACTGGTTGGGCATGTGGGTGTGTTATATGCGATCAGCCAGATGAAAGCACCTGAGCTGACACCCATTGATAAGCAACCCTTAAAAGTGCGCTTTGTGAAACTCCAGGAAGCGCCAAAACCTTTACCGCCAAAACCGAAGGCCGAGCCACAAAAAGAGCCGCCTAAGCCTAAAGAAGTCAAAATTGTCGATAAACCGCTGCCACCACCACCGAAAAAAGTAGAAAAAATCGAGCAGGTGAAAAAGGCTGAAGCACCAAAAGTAGTCAAAGCACCACCAGTTGAAGCAAAACCAACTCCAAGTCCGGTCGTGCCGACAGTGGTCACTGAAACTAAAGTTAAACCGGCACCTGCTCCGGTCGCGCCACCTGCGCCTGTGGCACCGCCAGCACCTGCTGCGCCGCCATCTCCGAAAAGTGTATCAATTGGTGGGGGCGTGTCCTGGCAGCGTTCACCAAAAGTCTCACTCTCTGCAGGTGAATTAAAATCAGCCTGTTCACTGGTAGTAGATGTTTCAGCGAATGAGCAGGGCAAAGTAGTCTCTGCGACTGCACGAAATTCAAGTTGTAGCCCGGCAGTAACGCGCAAAGTAGAAGCCGCGGTACGTCGTGCACAACTTACCAAATATGTTGAAAATGGTGTGGCTTATCCAACCCGTGTGGAACAGCCTTTCGATTTTCAGGTTAAATAACGGCTCACCCATTAGGAGTTCGAATATGAACTTTTCAGTTTATTGGCAACACGCTGATGCAGTCAGTAAAACACTGTATTTCGTGTTATTGGCAATGTCGATTGCGACATGGACCATTTTTGTGCTGCGTTTGATGGGCACTCGCCAACTGAAACAGATTGCCTATGCGCAGTTATCTAAAGCATTGGAACAACTGAAAACCAAACTGGCTCCTTTGGGCTTTGAACAACGTAAGGCAGTGGCAGAACAGGCGCTATTACGCCAGATTTCAGCAGAAAAAGCCAATGCCGAAAAAGGTGTATCAGTTCTGGGTACGATTGCCTCAATTTCACCATTTGTTGGTTTGTTCGGTACGGTATGGGGCATCTTCCATGCGCTGGTTGCTGTTGGTAAAAGTGGTCAAGCAGGTCTGGCACAAGTAGCAACTCCAGTCGGTGAAGCATTGATTATGACTGGCTTAGGTCTGGCAGTCGCGATTCCTGCGGTACTGGCTTATAACATCTGTGTCCGTGCTAATCGTGGCTTGGCACACGAGTTACAGGATCAGGCACACGGTCTGTTAATTGATACCATGCTGCAACAGGAATCTGCTGCAAAAAAGTCTGATGAGAAAGTAACACAACAGAGTCTCGTGGGAGGTCAAGCTTAATGGCTTTTCAACTGGGTGAAGACAACGATGTAGGCATGAATGAGATGAACCTCATTCCCCTCATCGACATTATGTTGGTATTGATGATCATCTTTCTGGTGACAGCGACCGTTGCGAACCCATCAATTCCATTAACCTTGCCACAAACCACTGCGGAGATTATCGATCTGCCGCCTGAAAATGTCACGATTAGCATCAATGCCGAAGGTGACATTGCTTGGAATGGTGATGTATTGACGCTGGAACAGCTTGAAACCCGTTTTAATGAAGCGGGCCAAGCTGAACGTCAGCCGACCATTGTGTTGAAAGCGGATAAAGAATCACGTTATGACTCGGTGGCGCAAGTCATGTCGCGTGCGAGTGGAGCCGGACTCAGCGATATTGCCTTTGCAACTGATAACTAAGATTTAGGTAATAAAAAAAGCGACTGATTGCAGTCGCTTTTTTTATGCCCATTTTTCATGAAACTTAATGGGTTTTTAAGAGGGTCGTAAATTTGCTGCGTAATTTATTCAATTTTGGAGGAATGGCAAAATTGCAATAGCCCTGGGTCGGGTTCTTGGCAAAGAAGTTTTGATGATAGTCTTCCGCCGGATAGAAAGTCGGGGCAGGACTGAGTTCAGTCACCATATTGATGCCATCGGCTTTCAGAGCATCGATCGCCTGCTGCGCCTGTTGCTGCTGTTCATCATTCAGATAATAAATCACAGAACGATACTGGGTGCCGACATCATTGCCCTGACGGTTTAGCGTGGTCGGATCATGGGTTGCAAAAAATACATCAAGCAACTGGTTATAGTTAACCTGGTTTTCATCGAAATCGATCAGAATGACTTCAGCATGGCCGGTATTGCCCCCGCAGACATCATCGTAGTTTGGCTCAGTTGTATGCCCACCTGCGTAGCCACTGACGACCTGCTGAACCCCCTGGATCTGTAAAAATACGGCTTCAGTACACCAAAAGCATCCCCCACCGAAAAGTGCCTGTTGCATGGTTGATTCCTCATTCAATTAAATAACTCAATCGGGCTGATGGTTAAATTCCAGCTCATCAGTATGAAAGATAAAAAAGCCTGTCCATACAGGCTTTTTGTAGGGAAGTATTAACGCGGCTGAACAGCACTTTCTAGCTGGATCAAGAGATTCCCATGGCGATCCAGTAATTTTAAGGTTTTACCAAATACTTGATAATGTGTCACTTTGGCTAAAGCTTCATTAAATTTCTGATCAAGCTGATCGTTGTTCATACAGGCCATACGGGTAGTGGCCATTTGGTTCAGGGTCAGCGTGTCTTTCGCTGCTGTGTAACTGCCCATAATCCGGTTACAGCTATCTGAACCTGAAACGCGCTGGGTACTGGCATCAAATTGCAGACTCGGAACATTGCGTGCGGTTGGCGCAGTCTTGATTTCAGTATTACCAATCTGGGTCGCAATCCAAGTACGATTTTGCAAAAGTTGTAAATGATTCGCGGTTTGTGTCGTGGCTGTATTGGGCACAGTTTCGCAGCCCATGACCGTTAGAACCGAGCCTAAAATCGCGATTGCAGTTAATTTTTTTAGCATGAGAGATACTCTGATCATTGACTAGCTATTTGTATATAAACAAAAAAATGATCAAGGTTCCAGTTGATTTTGTATCTTTATTGAAGTGGATTTGCTACACAGTTATCGCATGTCGGGTTTTGGTAGGCCCTGCCGGATCAGGCGTGAATAGTCCTGACTGGAGAGATTAGCGGTGCGTTCTACCCGTGGATTGACATGTGCCCGTTGATACCAAGTGTGCATATCCCAAGACTGTTCTAGTACTTTAAGATCATAGAGATAATTCGGTAAATAGCCGGAGGCCAGCAACCGGTAATCTGAGGGTAGCTGTTGTTGCGATATCGCCTGAACCATATCAAAGACTAGTGTGGTGCAATTACTGGTCAGGGTATTGTACCATTTTGGCTTTTGGGCCAGCTCATCGGCCTGACGCAGATATTCCTTGAATAGCGCTTTAGCCTGAGCTTGCGGCATTTTGACTGGGAAAAAATAGACCTGTTCACCACGGACATTGCTACGGGTATAGACAATATCCTTTTCATCCGATGCGACCAGACTCAGTTCATATTTTCGGAAAAAGCCACCAATCGCTGAAAACTCTTCATTCTTTTCCTTGCGGATTTCAATCGAGAAGGTGAGTGGCTTTTGATTGGCAAAATCGAAGCTGACCAGGGTATGGGCAATTTTAGGCCCCATCCAGTAGGAAGTAATGATGTTCACGCCAGTAATCTGATTCAGATCAAAACTGCGGCTTTCCCAGCGTTCGATATAGCGACCATCGGCCTGCCAGTCAAAGTTGCGGATATTGTGTAAGGTAACCTGATCGCCTTGCTGCTCATAATGCAGAAGCTGGGAAACCTCAGGATTCCACTCTCGATCCTGACGCGCTTCCAGACTGAAATATCCTAGCAGACAGAATAAAAAGGCCAGAAGATAAAGAACGCTATCCACTTGGCGGGAGATCAGATGCCGGGTGAAATAAATCCCGAGAACGACCAGCGCAAAGGTCAGCCAGAGTCCAATCAGCATCAAGCTGCCGATTTTTCCGAGGGGTTGATGAACCCAGAGCATCAGGCTGAACCACAGGCTCGACAGAATGACGAATAAAGTAAACAGGCTGCCCAGTAGCCACAGACTCCAATGTCTGGAGATGTATTCGCGTCCCTGCATCATCACTTTTTCATGAGAAATAGGCTTTATTTTCTGTAGGTTGCGAACTCAAAAGCAATGCCGGTTTTGTCGTCGATATGTTGCTCGGCAGCGACTTTTTTAAATTCTGCTGGAATCGCTGGATAATAGGCATCGCCCTGTACATCCAGTTCGACATGGGTCAGTTCCAGACGGTCTGCAATATCCATAGTCTGTTTAAAGATTTCACCACCACCAATGATGAAAATGGTTTCAGGTTTTTCTGAAGCCTTTACATCTGCAACGGCCTGACTCAGCGCATCTTCAATGCTATAAGCGACTTTGGTGCCTGCAAATGCCCAGTCTGGATCACGGGTAATGACCCAGTTCACGCGTTTAGGCAAGGTACGTCCCATCGATTCTAGTGTCTTGCGACCCATCACCACCACACCGCCTTGGGTGATTTCCTTGAAGTGTTTCAGGTCGGCAGAGATATGCCAAGGTAGGTCATTGCCCTTGCCGATACAACGCTGCTGATCCATGGCAACGACGTGTACAACTTCTAAATCTTGAAATGACATGTATTGAATCCTTCTTATCAAGCCCAAAGTCCTTCGTGTAATTTTTTACTGGTACGAAAGAAAGGTTAAAAATCTATATTGATTGCCTTCATGCTTTAGGGCTAGGAATAATTTTGAAAGGAGTTGGCGATTTACGTGTGGTAAAAAACCTCTTCCTAGCCCTCTCCTAGGAAGAGAGGGAACTTTATAATAAAGAACATTAAACAGCGACAGGGGCTTTAATGCCTGGATGAGATTCATAACCGACAATTTCGATATCTTCAAATTTAAAATCGAACAGGTCTTTGATCTCAGGATTTAGTTTTAATTGACAAAGGCCGAGTGGCTCACGGCTAAGCTGCAACTGTGCCTGTTCAAAATGGTTGCTGTACAAATGGGTATCGCCGCCAGTCCAGACAAAGTCACCAACATCCAGATCACAGACTTGCGCGATCATATGCGTCAACAAAGCATAGCTGGCAATATTAAACGGCACACCTAAAAAAACATCAGCGCTACGCTGGTATAGCTGGCAGGACAATTTGCCATTGTGTACAAAGAACTGGAACAGGGTATGGCAAGGCGGTAATGCCACTTGGCCTGCTTCATTCGGATTCCAGCCAGATACAATCAGACGGCGCGAATTCGGATTGGTTTTAATTTCATTAATCAACCATTTGATCTGGTCAAAACCGTCCTGATTATAACTATTGTCTGCATTTTTGCTGGCACCAAAATTACGCCATTGGTGACCATACACTGGGCCTAATTCGCCTTCAGGACGGCCAAAACGCGCAGTCTGTTCTGCGGTCGCCCATTCGTCCCAAATCGAGACTTTATGGTCTTTTAAATATTGAACATTGGTATCGCCTTTCAGGAACCACAACAGTTCAATCACGATAGAACGGAAATGAACTTTTTTGGTGGTGAGTAAAGGAAAACCTTGGGAAAGATCAAAGCGCATCTGATGACCAAATACCGAACGTGTACCTGTACCGGTACGGTCGCCTTTATCGCCGCCGTTGTCGAGGATATGTTGTAAAAGGTCAAGATATTGGCGCATAGTTCTCTCTATTTGAATCTGTTGAAAATCGCCGTTTTAACAGCAGAATGGATTATTTTATAATCAATTTTCTGTCGAAAGGGACAATTTAAATTGCGCACATCATAGCATTTTTTGATGAGCTTTCATCGCCCAAATTGAGAATAAAAAAGACCTCCTGATGGAGGTCTTTTGATTGCAGTTTAAGCGGTTTTATTGCCCGTATGGACTGTATGAATCAGATCAGACAGATCATAGCCCAAGGATTCTGCATAACTTAAATATTCGCGTTGAGTCGCTTCGTCCAGACTGGTACCGCGATGCAGTAGCCATAAATATTCTTTATTCGGTTCGCCTACGAGCGCGGTCTGATAATCGGGGTCGATTTTTAATACCCAGTAATCGCCCTTGGTAAACGGAATCCAACGCAGGCCTTCAGGTAAAAAGCTGACTTCAAGCTTGGCATGTTCTGCATCGACAATGGTTGCTTCAGCAATAGCTTCATCCAGTTTGCCATCACCATCCAGACAGCGATTCTGAACCCGAACTTTACCATTTTCATTCAAGCTATATACCGCAGAAATATCGGTGCTGTCTTCAGGTTGATGCTTCATCGGCAAGCGTGCAATTTCATACCAGGTGCCTAAATATTGTTCTAAATTAAAATTTGAAACGGTACTTAAAGTCTGACTCATTTTTCTTCTCCGTTTAGTTCAATATTTAAAAATGCCGCATCAGTGTAATACAGGGTGCAAAGCTCAAAATGATGTAATCATGTAGTGAAATGTTGTCTGAAAATGGCCGAGTTACAGATTAAATCCCTAGGGTTTGAGTAGAAGAAAATAACGGCTCATTTTGTATAGTTCAGGCTAAAAAGGCTTTGCTTTACATTTTTTTTGCAAAGATGATGGGTTTTGTAACTGTATTAGAAAGAACGGTTTAATTTGAATGCCGGAAAAATAGACAAATTTATTTACATTTTTAATGTGAAAAATAACATTTAAGCGACTAGTATTCTCGGCTTATTAACAATATGAAAGCCTAAATTACAGGCGAGGAGCGGTTGGTAAGGCATGATCTATGATCATCAAGTAAACATGAGCGAAGTATATGCTCCTGTCCAAGCGAATATCATGGTGCGTTCCCAATCGGAGCAAAGACCTAAAAAGTCATCCCAGCAAGCCACTGTCCGTAACGCTTCAGGCGTAAGCAATGGCCATCGTATCAATATCGAGAAATTTACCAGTTATCTGCAAGGCATTACCCGAAATACCAGTACACAGAAATGTGCGCGCAGTATTCGTGTCGGTCTGCAATCCTCGGGTGCGAAAATTGTGACTCATCCGGTCGCAGCGGCAGATTGGGGAAGTACCCTGATGCAGCTGGGCTATAAGAAAATTAATGCTTCTTTTGATCGGCCGAAAAAAGGCGATATCTATATTATTGACCGTACTCAGGGACATAAATATGGACATATCGCGGCTTATTCAGGTAGTGCCTGGGTATCGGATTTCAAACAGCGAGATCATGCGGTTTATCGCAATAAAAACGTGACTTATAGTTACTATCGTCTGGAAACTTACTTCTAAGAAAATACTGCGAAGTGATCAGTCCTCAAAACGCTTCGCACGGCTTTCATAGATTGAAACGATAAATAATCCAATCGCGGCAAAGCCAAGACATTGCAGACCCAAGGCAAATTTGCCCCATTGCTGGTGCTGTTCTGGTAAATAGCCAAACAGGGTAATTAAGGCAATGATGGGAATGACCCGGCTCAAGGCGCTAAAGCCATTTGCATAGGGATTGGATTTTGAGATTTTCAGGCGGAAATGGTGCAGTAAATGCACGACAATTCCAATCGCTAAACTCACCCCCACAAATACCGGATCTAACTGGGCCACAGTCGATGCTGTATAAATCAAAATACAGGTCGTAATAATAACGATGAGTTTGATTTGACGGTTACAACGTTCTGAATACCAAAATTCAAGCATGGGGTGGCTCTGGATCCTGAGAGTTCTGATTGAGCAGCGACAATGGTGAAAACAGGCAAATCGCCAGAGCCATAAAGGCAATGCCCTGTGCACCCGGAATCAGGATTTCACCCTGTTGCATATTCATAAAAACTAAAGCAATTAATAGCGCAATTGGAATCCAGGTCAGTAATCTATATAAAAAACCGCTCGGGTTTTTGCTGGCAAAGTGGATTTTGCAGTAACGACAGATCAGAAAAATGATGCCGGTCCCGACAAACATCAAAATCGAATCTAAGGGCAGTGGTTGCATCCAGTACAAGCCTGCAGCTGTCGCTGCAATCACAATAAAGATCAACAGTTTTTTGAGAACAGAGACCTGCGGATTAAACCAGAACTCAAGCATAGTAATGATGGAATAGAAGAGATAATCGGCACTTTAGCATATTTTGAGTATAAAAAAGCGAGGTCGTTGCCTCGCTAAATTACGCGATTTTCTCAGCTATTTTTGTTTGGACCCCAGTCATATATTTTCTTCTGGTAGGCATACCACATCATCCACAAGCCAATCAGGATCATTGGCAGGCTCAGGAACTGGCCCTTGCTCATCCAGCCAATAAACAGCTGGCCATTATCCGGCTCACGGAAGAATTCAACCACAAAACGTGCCAGACCATAACCGATCAGGAACAGGGCCGAAACAGCCATACGTGGACGCGGCTTCGAGCTGAACCACCACAGTACAATAAACAGGATCAGGCCTTCACACAGTGCCTGATACAGTTGTGATGGGTGACGTACCAGTTGCAGCGGGTCGGTCGGGAAAATCATGCCCCAGGCAAAGTTTGGGTCGGTCACCTGACGGCCATACAGTTCGCCGCCAATAAAGTTACCAATCCTGCCAAACATCAACCCTGTCGGTACGCAAGGTGCGATAAAATCCAGAGTCTGGAACCAGGTCATCTTATATTTCTTGCACCACCACAACATGGCCAGAATGACCCCGAGGAAACCGCCATGGAAACTCATACCGCCGGTCCAGATCTGGAACAGCCATAAAGGATCGGCCAGGAACTGGGAAAAACCGTAGAAGAAGACATAACCGACACGGCCACCGATGATCACACCGAGTGCACCGAAGAAAATCAGGTCAGACACCATATCCGGTGTCCAGCCACGTTGTTTGGCGCGAAACGTCGCCAATCCCCAGGCAAATAAAAATGCCAGTAAGTACATCAGTCCATACCAGTGGACTTGTAAGGGCCCGAGCGAAATCGCGACGGGATCAATATTGGGATAGGTGAGCATTCCTGTTCCTTATGATTCTGTTTTGCACAGATTTTAGCTTAAAGCAAAGAAAAATGTTGTACATTCAATGTGTAAAGATCGAGAGCGTAAATTATGTGTATCGTGGCATTGGCTTGGCGGGTTCTGGATCAGAGCTCATTATGTCTGATTTCAAATCGGGATGAGTTCTATCAGCGTCCTACGCAGGAGCTGCATGAATGGGAGAATAGTCCGATAATTGCCGGACAGGATCTACAGTCGGGCGGCACCTGGATGGGGATTACGGCTTCCAGTCGCTGGGCGGTGATTACCAATTTTCGTGATGGGCAGGACAAAGGGCATTATCCGACTTCACGTGGACATATCATCCAGAACTTTTTAGATTCTGACTTAACGCCGATTCGTTTTGCTCAAGATCTGGAACAACGCCAGTGTGACTATGCCGGCTTTAACCTGTTTATCGGCGATCAAGATCAGGCGGTGTATATGAGCAATCGCGGTGAAGCACCACAAGTACTGGCCCATGGCGTCTATGTGGTTTCGAATGGCCTGATGAGCGAAGACTGGTACAAGACCCGACATTTACGTAAACGCTTTACCCAGGAATTTTTACCGATGCTGCAACAACTGGAGATCGCAGAAGCAGATTTGTGTCATGCAGTCTGGGATATTCTGGAAGACGAACGCAAGGTGATTCCTGAACTTCTGCCAGACACCGGCATCTCGGTTGAAATGGAACAGCTGCTGTCTTCGACTTTTATCCAGAGTCCGGCCTATGGCACCCGATGCTCCAATTTTTTGAGAATGCAGCAGGGACAATGGCACTGGATTGAGAAGTCACAACAAGGTACAACCGCAGGTCAAACTATTGAGAAAATAATTAGCCTAAAATAATCACCGGATATAAAAAATGCCGACAGATGTCGGCATTTTTTAGGTCACTTCAGGGTTTAAGCTTTAGGGGTTTCTAACGACTCACCTGCAATGACACCGCCATCTTTACGGGTAATCACGACTGTTGCTGAGCGTGGACGTGAATACGCACGACCAGTACTGATTAAATGTTCAGCTTGGTTTGCAGGCCAAGTGCCACCTGGATGTTGTACGTTTACAAAAATGGCTTTGTAGTCAGGTGTCATAGTGACCCCTGTAATTTCACAGCCAGCAGGACCAACCAAGAAACGGCGTAGCTTCGAGTCATCGAGCTTCGCACCCATAGGTGTTTTTTGTGTGCCTGTGCCCGCTGTTGCGGTTTGTACAGAACCATCGCTCACTGAACCAGGAAGTGCTGCCAGCATCATGCAGTTGGTTGTATCCGTATATGCACCATCGTCAGTTTGTAACCATAATACGCCACGGTCATCAAACCACATACCATCTGGGCTAGAGAAGTCATTTGCATCCGTCAAGCCAGAAAGGTTTACACCTGGGATTGAATCTGCTTCGGCACCAAATAGGAAAATATCCCATGTAAATGATGTTGCAGTAACATCGTCGCCTGTTTCACGGAAGCGAATCACGTGACCATTAATATTGCCACGTAGGCGGTTCGTTGCATCATCATCATCTGAATATTGGCGTGGATTAGCTGCATCAATTACATGTGCTGAACCGCGTTGTGAGTTATTGGTTAATGTGACATACACTTCGCCATTATGTGGATTTACCGCAACCCATTCAGGGCGGTCCATTTTAGTTGCGCCCGCTGCATCGGCTGCGATACGTGCATTGACCAAAATATCTGCTCGGTCTGCAAATTTGTATTCTGCATAGTTGGCAATCTTTGGATTAGACAAAGAGAGTTCTAACCATTGGCCTTTAGCTTCACCCGTTGCTTCATTGAAATCAAATTGCGCAACATAAAGCTTACCGTTATTCATGTATTTGTCGCCAGCCGCATAGCCACCGTTGACATCAGTAGGATTCCACGGAGTATCTGAGACAAATTTATAGATGTATTCGCCTTGTGAATCATCACCCATATAGAATGCAAGTGGTTTACCTGCAATGGCACGGCTAGCACGGCAGTCTTCATGAGCAAAGCGACCTAAAGCGGTACGTTTTACTGGCATACTACGATTATCAAACGGATCTATTTCAACAATCCAACCGAAAGTATTAATCGAGTTGCGATAATCCTCTTGTTCCGATGCAGCGCTGATGACTGTGTTCCAACGGCTGAAATAATCTGGCGTAAAGATTTGTGGATTTCTAATGCTTTGCCAGTTATAACCACGTGCGCCATTATTGACTTTATAGCGTTTTAACGCATGTTCGGTATTGGCATCGCGTACATCCCCGCCTTCGGTGTCTTTTTGACGTGCGAGATATTGGTTGAAGTTTTCTTCAGTGGTGAGATAAGTGCCCCAAGGGGTATAGCCGTTACCACAGTTGTTGATGGTGCCACGTGTTTTGGTACCATCTGGGCTAAATGCTGTTTGTACCAACGTATTACCACGTACAGGGCCACGGTATTCCATTTCAGTTGCTGCTGTAATACGGCGGTTAAATGGCGAGTTTAAATCGACCGTGATTTCTTGTGTCTCAGGATTTTTGTTGATTGCAACAATAGAAACACCATGAGAGTTCACTTCACGGATCACTTCATCTTCAGTGATATCATCTTGATCAAATATGTTACCACGAGGGTGTAAGTCATCACGTTGTAAATATTCGTGATTCATCACCAATAAGCCAGTGTCCGATACAGTCGCATCAAAATTTTGCTTGCTGGTATTTAAACCAAAAAAGGTCATACCATCATGGTTGTCACCGACACGGCGTTCGTAGGATACACCACTAGGAATATTGTTTTCATCCCATACAGGTAGGCTTGGGTGTAAAGGATCACCTACCGCATGTAGGACTTTAAAATCATAGCCTTCAGCCACAGTAAATTGCTCTAAAGTGTTTTTATCCACTGGTTTGAAGGTTAATGATTTAGGTGTTGCAGTTAAATCTGGTTCATTCGGTGTTGCAGGTGTGCTTGGCGGAGTTGATTCTTCATCATTATCGCTACAGCCCGTAAGTGAGGCTGCTAAGGTTAATGCTACTGCACCACCAGCCGTCTTTTTAATTAAATCGCGACGACTCATCTGTTGGTTAAACAGTTGGTGAAATTCTGGGTTCCCCGAAGTGTTGCTGTCATAATCATCATTAAAAGCAATTTGATCAGTCATATTTTGTTCCTAGCAGTATGTGCTTGGTTGTTTTAAATGGTTATGAGTAAATTAACGGCTAAAAATGACAGGGAAGTGAAAGAATTGTTTCAATAAAATTAAATAAATCAGTATTTTATTTAAAATTAAAAACAAAAAGACAGCCAGAGCTGCCTGAGTAAGTTGATATTTTTTTTGTTTTGGAGGGTTATTGTTATTCAGTCTTTAACCGACGTTTTTCAATCAGTTTCCCTGCCAGTAAACCCAGTTCAAACAGCAGCCACATCGGGACAGCCAGCATGATCATCGACAGGGCATCCGGGGGCGTCACAAACATTGCTACAAAGAAGCAACCCACAATAATAAAGCGCCGTTTCTCGATCAGAGTCTGTGTCGAAACTGCACCAATCAAGATCAGAACCAAGGTAATAATAGGAATTTCAAAGGTAAAACCAAAGACCAGAAACAGCTTTAAACAGAAGCTGAGATAACTGTTGATGTCGGTCATCGGGGCTACGGTTTCAGGCGAAACACTGATAAAAAAATGCAGAATCGAGGGTAATGCCACAAAGTAGGCAAAGCTGATGCCAGTATAAAACAGCACGATACTACCGATCAGAAGCGGCAAGGCCAGGCTCTTTTCTTTGGCATATAGTGCAGGCTTAATAAAGGTCCAAAGCTGATATAGGATAAACGGCATCGCGATCATCAGCGCGACAAAGAAGTTCAGCTTAAAGGGTGCCATGAAGGTTGCAGTGACATCCGTAGCAATCATGGTCGAGCTGGCAGGTAGCTGTGCACGCAATGGTTCAGACAACCATTGATAAGTCTGATTGGCAAAGGGCAGCAAACAGAAAAACAGGCCAATCAGGACAGCAACGACTTTAAACAAATGCTTTCTTAAGATGATCAAATGCTGGGTAATCGGCATCTGTTCAAGGTTCAGCGCTGCAGCATCATTTGAGGCTGGTGTGGTCGGTAAAGAGGTCATACGGCCACCTTCATTTCTGTATAGCGTTGTTCCAGAATCACTGCTTGAGTTTTTGCGGGCTGAGGTAAATACACGGGGGATACAGGCTGTATCACCGGCTGATAGCTGAGCAAGGGCTGAACAGCTTGCGATTTTATTTTTACTTCATCGGTTGCCATCGGTTGCTGCAAATCTGTCATTTGTGCCTGCATCTTGGCTTCCAGTTCCTGAATCCGTTGCATTTCAGCCTGCATCTGTTCACGTAGCTCGGACAGGCGCAATTCACGATCAAGATCATTCTGAACATTGCTCACCATACGCTTGATCTTACCGTACCATGTTCCGACAAAACGGACTGCTTCCGGAAGCTTATCTGGCCCAAGAACCAAAAGCGCAATAATCCCGAAAATCAGCAGCTCGGTCATTCCAATATTGAGCATAGCGAACTCTTAACTTTTAACCGAATGTTCAGGCGTTTTGACCTGGGCATCAATGGTGCGTGGCTCTGCAAGCTTGGCCTGTTCAGCCTCTTCATCCTTTACTGATTTTTTAAAGTCTTTAATCGCGCCGCCGACGTCTTTACCCAAATTTTTAAGTTTCGATGTACCGAACAATAAAATCACCACAATTGCGAAAATCAGCACATGCCAAATTGATAATCCTGCCATTATTTTATCCTCTATATTTCATGCACCTATCTCAGCAGGCTTGTATGACAGCGCGGTGACGCTTTGATGACAGTTTGCCGACACGGCAACAGGGGAATGAATCACTCATATAAAAAATTTCATAATTCAATGAAAAGTATGCTGTGTTAGCATACAGCCTGATATGGAAATCTCAGCAGTATTGTCATGGCCTTGATTCTTCCCCTCCTGTCTTTTCTAATTGGTTATTGGGGGGTGCAATTTTTAAAACCGATTCGACCTTTTTTGGCTGCTTTACTGGCACGGATCCTGATTCCGGTACTCATTATCTACAATATGGTATTTTACCAAGAGGGCAGTTTGTGGTTAATTGCCTTTAGCTTTTTCTGTTCCTGTGTGTTCTTTGCCCTATTTTATTTCACCCTGAAAAATAAACTGCGTGCCTTATGCCTGAGCTATTTAAATGGGGCATGGCTGGGAATTCCTTTTGCACTGGCAGTTTTTGGCCCGCAAGCGACCAGTACTGTGGTGGCGCTGTACATCGGTGGTTCTTTGTTTGGCAATGTCTGTGCGGTGATGGCAGTCAGTGAAGCCAGACAAGATAGCAGCTATATTTTAAAAAATGTGTTGTTCTCACCTCCGGTGGTCGCTTTGTCGATGGCAGCTTTATTGTCATTTTGGGATTTGAATCACTGGCAACAAGTGGCTTGGGTCGAGATACTGTATCAAGCCAATAAAGTGCTGGTGACTTTTAGTGGTATGTGTGTACTGGGGATGTGGCTAAGCAATGTGCGGATCAGCCGCTTCGATTTAATGCGCAGTCTGCAACTTATTTTTTGTCGTGGGCTATTTGCTGTTTTACTGTGTGGCGCAGCTTATTTTTATTTGCCGATTCCACAGCAGACGCTGACTTATGCGGTAATGCTGATGTTCTTTTTATTGCCGCCTGCAGCCAATATTGTGGCACTGGAAACCCATTATCAGGGAACGGGCCATTCCGCCAAATATATTGCCTCGGGAACTTTGGCCAGTGCGATCTTGATTGCTTTATATGGGGCAGTGGTGCATGCGTTGATGCCTACGCTATAAAGTTTCCTTTCTTGGAGAGAAGGCTAGAAAGAGTTGTAAGGTCCCCCTTTGTAAAAGGGGGATTTAGGGGGATTCACTAATGTTTAAATCCCTCCCAACCTCCCTTTTACTAAAGGGAGGAGATCAAAAACTTACTTTGCCAAACTCGCTTTAAACAACTGCATCGCCTGACCACGATGACTGATTTTATTCTTTTCTTCCTTGCTCATTTCTGCACTGGAAATCCCTAGTTCCGGTAACCAGAACAACGGGTCATAGCCAAAACCATTTTCACCACGTGCAGCTTCCAGAATTTCCCCGTGCCAGATACCCTGAAAGACTTGCGGTAAGGGATCTTCGGCATGTTGGACCAGAGCCAGTACACAAACAAACATGCCTTCAATCGCTTCACCCTCTTGGCGTAAGGGTTTGAGATCGGCCAGCAGTTTTTCATTATTAGCGGCATCGTTGCCATGCTCGCCGGCATAACGAGCCGAGTAAATGCCGGGAACGCCTCCAAGAATCGGCACACAAATGCCTGAATCATCTGCAATAGCAGGTTTTCCGGAAATTTTAGCAGCATGACGAGCCTTAATAATGGCATTTTCGACAAAGCTTAGACCATCTTCGATCGCATCTTCGATATTCAACTTGCCTTGAGCCACGACTTCAACCGGCAGTTGCAGCTCGGCAAACAGTTTTTCAAACTCGGCAATTTTACCTTTGTTATTACTCGCCAATACCAGTGTGCCTTGGGATAACCAGTCAGTTGCAGCCATGTCAAAAACTCATTATTAGATAAAGAATGAGTACTATTTTAACTGCCATTGCGGGTTTGTAGGCAATAAAAAAGCACCCGAAGGTGCTATTTATACCATTCAGCTTTATTGTGCCTGAATCCATCTGTCGGCACGATCACGCGCCTGACGGATCTGCTCTTGGGTTAAGTTCGCTGCCAAGGCAGTTTTTCTGCCTTCCGACAGCGTAATCACTTTATTGTCGAGCATGCCATCACGGGTAGACAGTTCATACCACTGGTAAGCGCCCATATAGTTTTTCTTTTTCTCTTCCATCATTGCCAGATTAAAGCTGGCACGGTTATCGCCACGGCTGGCCGCTTTTTCAAAATACTGACGCGCCAGCGCTTCATCTTTTCTGGTGCCAATACCATCTGCCAGCATACGGCCGACATTCAGCTGGGCAACTGCCAGACCTTGATCCGCAGCAGCTTTATACCAGGCAAAGGCCTGTCGTTCATCTTTTTGAATGTCTTTACCATACTGGTATTTGGTGGCCAGATAAAACTGTGCGCCGGCCTGACCAGCTTTCGCTGCTTTGGTCAGACTGTTGATATCCATGATGGAATACTGAGCCGCTTGACTGGCAACAGAAGGACTCGGTGCAACATAATCTGCATGGGCTTGCATGCCAAAAAGTCCCGCCAGTAGCGTCGTACTTAATAATAATTTTTTCATAGCGCGCTCACTCGATAAATTGCGACTTCACCAAATAGATTAGGGAGATGCTTGCTCAGCAAACTATCTTCTTGATTCCCGTTCACAGCGAGTCGATTAATAATTTTGATGTTATTTTCCGCACAAAGTGCTTCAAAATCACGAAATGTACATAAGTGGATATTCGGGGTGTTATACCACATATACGGCAAGGCTTCAGAAACCGGCATTCTCCCTTTGATTGCCAAGAAAGACCGGGTCTTCCAGTGCGCAAAGTTCGGAAAGGTAATAATGGCCTGTTTCCCTACACGCACCATATCACGTAACAATACGTCAGGTGCATCTACAGCTTGCAAAGCTTGTGCCATGACCACATTGTCAAAAGACTGGTCGGCAAAACGGCTTAAACCAAGGTTTAAGTCTTGCTGGATGATATTTAACCCGCGACTGACTGCAATTGCAATCTTTTCCTGATCAATTTCTAATCCGTATGCACGAATATCGTGCTTTTTACTCATTTGTGCCAGCAGTTCACCATCGCCACAACCGAGGTCAAGTACGCTAGAACCGGGCTTAATCCACTTTTCAGCGAGTTGTTGATCGATACGCATTATATGGTCTCCTTCGGTGTTGCTTTCAGGTGTTCTTCACCACCCAGGAATGCACGCAAAGATTTTACATAGAGCGGAATAGGGAACAGGAAAGAGTCATGACCCTGTTCGGCATCAATATCCAGATAGCTCACAGGTTTATGGTTGCTAATTAAAGCATCCACGATTTCCTGTGAGCGGGCAGGAGTAAAACGCCAGTCAGTCGTGAATGACACCACCAGGAATTTGCACTGGGTATTGGCCATGGCTTTTTTGAGCGACTGTTCATATTCACGCGACGGATCAAAGTAATCCAGCGCTTTGGTCATGATCAGATAGGTATTGGCATCGAAGTTACGGCTGAACTGCTCACCCTGATAACGTAAATAGCTTTCGACCTGGAATTCGACATCGAAACCATACATAAATTTGCCTGATTTCAAATCGCGGCCAAATTTCTGTTTCATGGCTTCTTCGGACAGGTAAGTAATATGACCGACCATACGCGCCAGAATCAGACCACGTTTTGGATAGCTGTCATTTTCCAGATAACGACCATTATGGAAATCCGGGTCTGACAAAATCGACTGACGTGCCACTTCGTTAAAGGCAATATTCTGTGCAGAAAGCTTTGGAGCGCTGGCAATAATCACGCATTTTCTTAAACGGTTTGGATAATCCACTGACCATTGCAATGCCTGCATGCCACCCAGTGAACCGCCAATGATGGCATCCCAGGTATCAATTCCTAAACGATCAGAGAGCAGGGCTTGGGTTTTGACCCAGTCGCGAACTGTAACCAGTGGAAAATCAGGACCATACGGACGATTATCATTTTCAGGATTGGGTGAGGTTGGGCCGGTAGAGCCGCTACAGCCACCAATATTATTCAGTGAAACCACAAAGAATTTTGACGTATCAATAGCTTTGCCGGGACCAATACATGAATCCCACCAGCCGGCTTTTTTATCATCTTCATGATGATAGCCAGCAGCATGGTGATGACCGGAAAGGGCATGACAAATCAGAATGGCATTGGACTTATCGGCATTGAGTTCGCCATAAGTTTCAACCATCAGTTCAAAACGTGGGAGGATGCGACCGCATTCAAGCTCTAACGGCTCTTCAAATTGGAACTTTTGTGGGACAATAATGCCCACTGAGTCAGCTGGAAAAGACACGGGGAGGATTCACCTTAAATCTTTAGTATGAATAATAAAAGGATACCATTTGCCGGTATCCTTCTAAAGTCATTTTAGTGCTATGAATTATCGCAAATTCTAATACCGCCGTTTAGACCGCAGCAGCAATCACCTGATCAGTGCTTAAAACACCCTGATCAATCAGACGGTTGGTCGAGGCAATAATTGCTTCGATAGAAGAGGTCACGATGTTGTCATGTACCCCGGCACCAAAGGCAGATTTACCAGTACCTTTCACTTGAAGTTCGATCAAGGCCAAGGCTTTGGCATGAGCACCTGAACTGATGCTGCGCTCTTCATAGTTCACCACGTCAATCGGCAAATGAAGTGCATCCAAAATCGCAGAAATTGGACCATTGCCTTCACCGCGAACACGACGTGACTGGCCATCAATTTCAAGATCAAGCTCAATCACCTGATTGCCATTGTCATCCGACAATTTATAGTTTTTCGCAGAATAGTGAACGTTTTTAGCATCCACATAAGTTTCCTTGAACAACTTCCAGATTTCAGTCGCACTGATTTCAGTGCCTTGCTCATCGGTACGTTTTTGTACGATCTGAGAGAATTCAATCTGTAAACGACGCGGCAAGATCACGTTGTAGTTCGATTCTAACAAGTAGGCAATACCACCTTTACCTGATTGTGAATTGACACGAATTACTGCGTCATAGTCACGGCCCAAATCTTTCGGGTCGATTGGTAAGTACGGCATATCCCAGATTTCTTCGTTCTTCTGGAACTCGAAACCTTTTTTAATGGCATCCTGATGCGAACCCGAGAATGCAGTAAACACCAAATCACCGGCATAAGGATGACGCGGGTGCACAGGTAAACCGGTACATTCTTCCACAGTCGCAATGATTTCATTGATGTTGGAGAAATCTAAATTCGGTGCTACACCCTGGGTATACATGTTCAAGGCAATCGCAGCCACGTCGACGTTACCGGTACGTTCACCATTTCCGAAGACACAGCCTTCAACACGGTCAGCACCGGCCATAATCGCCAATTCTGAAGCGGCAATGCCACAACCACGGTCATTGTGACAATGCACAGAAATGATCACGCCATCACGACGCTGGATGTTGCGGTGCATCCATTCGATTTGATCGGCATAGATGTGTGGACCTGAAACTTCTACCGTTGCAGGCAAGTTTAAGATCACTTTATTGGTCGGTGATGCTTCCCAGATTTCAGTCACAGCATCACAGACATCTTTCGCGACTTCTAATTCGGTTGCAGTAAAACATTCCGGACTGTACTGAAATACGAATTCAGTTTCCGGCTGTTTTGCGGCATATTCTTTTACTTTCTGTGCAGCATTGATCGCTAACTGTTTTGCACCTTCAACATCAACATTCAAGACTTTGTTGCGGAATGTCGGCGAGTTAGAATTATAGATATGTACAATGGCACGTTTCGCACCTTGTAAAGATTCAAAGGTACGTTGAATCAAATGATCACGTGCCTGAACCAAGACCTCGATATAAACGTCATCCGGAATATGACCTTCTTCAATCAATTTACGGGTGAAATCGAAGTCAATTTGCGATGCTGACGGGAAGCCGATTTCAATATGTTTGAAACCGATTTTCACCAACATCTGGAACATCTTGAATTTCTGCTCCATGTTCATTGGCTCAAAGATCGCTTGGTTACCGTCACGCAGGTCAGTACTCATCCAGATTGGCGCTTTGTTGATTTCATTGTTCGGCCATTGACGGTCTGGTAAGTCCACACGTTGATACATGCGACGGTATTTTTTACTTGGATCAGCCAACATCATGAGAGAGCTCCTTATGCTAACTTGGGTACCGTAATCTTGGTTAAAGCGGTGCGTGGGTCAGCGGCATAGATTTTGTCTATTCATTGGGTTTTAGTGACAGTCTGGTTCAAACCTGAAATATGGTCTAAATATTGGTGGTTTAGCTCTACCAAATGCACTAAATGCCTTACTTATAATTTAAAGTTTAATCCACTTATCCCGAAAAGTTTTTGCTATTTTTATGGATTTTAGTCGTATGGTAATAAAGATTTTCTTATAAAGTTTAAGTATTGAAAAATATTTTCACTTATTTTAAATATCGTATTTTATATTTTCTTGATTTGGACATAATGCGTTATTTATTACGTTCAATTGTGCCACAACGCAGTATATTTTGATAAACAATAGATCCAGTTGTTCTTAAAGATCATTGAAGACAGAGCCTCTTTTAAAGTTCAGCCCATTTACGCATTAAATTATGATACAGGTTGGTCAGTTTCATAACTTCTGCATGCTGATCACCCAGCTGCATTCTCAAGTTTTGAATACTCTGATCCAGATTAAACAGCATATGCCGCTCTGCATCATCACGGATCATGCTTTGTACCCAAAAAAATGAAGCAATTCGACAACCGGCAGTGATGGGCGTGACTTCATGCAGGCTGGTGGATGGATACAAAATCATATCGCCGGCAGGTAATTTTACTTCGTGATAACCGTAAGTGTCTTCGACCACCAGTTCACCACCGATATACTCTTCAGGTTCACTCAAGAAAACCGTACAGGATAAATCCGTTCTAAGGCGTTCATTGCTGCCGCGAATACGACGAATCGAATTGTCGACATGAAAGCCGAAAGATTCATTATTTTCATAGCGGTTAAACAGGGGAGGAATAATATCCAGTGGAATCGCCGCTGATAAAAATAAAGCATGCTGTCCCAGAGACTCAAGAATGATTGTGCTTAAATGCTGGGTCAGGGAATGATCTTCAGGTAATTGCTGATTCTGTTTCACCGTTGCAGAGAGTGTACCCGCGGTAACCTTGCCGTTGACCCACTCAATCTTATTCATCTCCTCACGGAAATATTGCACCTGTTCTTTGCTCAGTACATTTGGAATATGATGCAGCACTGGAAACCCCTGAATAATCGTCTTTTAAAAATAACATAGCCCCCATCAGGAGGCTATGCGGTTGCATTGAATTAATATTTAAAGTTGACTGCCAGCACTGCGCTACGGCCTTCTGCTTCGGTCGCATAGTGAGATGAATAGGCTTTTGTGAAGTAACGTTCATCAGACAGGTTGTTGACGTTTAATTGTAAATCAACGTTTTCATTCACGTTATACCGTGCCATGGCATCATAGCGAACATAGCCTGGTACAAACTTGGTATTAGTAGCATTGCCATAGACTTTGTCCATTGCGACGGCACCAGCACCTAGGGTTAAAGCAGGAGTTACTGCATAAGTAGTCCAAAGGGTTGCACTGTTTTTCGCGACGTTTTGAACCTGATTACCATTACTTCTATTGGAAATGTAGATTGGAGCTGCTGTAGTGCCAATATTTTCATAACCACCATCAACTAACTCACTGTCTAAATAAGTATAACCAGCAGAAACTGCCCATTTATCCGTGATATTACCGTTTACGCCTAGCTCAATACCATCGACACGAGTTTCACCAATATTACTTGTGGTGCCATCATCTCCGGTCGCACGAGTATTGGTTTTTTCCGTGCGGAAAATAGCTGCAGTCAGGTTGAGCTTATCATTCAAGACATCCCATTTAGTTCCTAACTCCATGGTCCGGACTTCTTCAGGTTTAAGATTATTTATTGCAGCAGTAATCCCTTCAGAACCATCGCCACCATCTACACCGACTGGATTAGACGAAGTCGCATAACTTGCATAGATGCTGCCATTTTCAACCGGTTTAAAAGTAAGACCGGCTTGATAGTTGATGAAATCTTTATCATTTTTAATTGTCACTTGATCGCCAGCACTTGCTGTAATCGGTGTATTGTTTGCACCAGTAACTGCATTATTTCGTGCACCATAAGTCATGGTTTGCTCAGTTGAGTAATTATCCCAACGTATGCCTAAATCTAAGAGCCATTGAGGGGTGAATTCAATACTATCCAGGAAATAAACAGACTTTGATTTGCTTTGAATATTGTACTGGTCAGCACCATTGGTACTTAATGTACCTGTCCATGGCCCACGGTTTGGGTTTTGTACCGAAGTACACCAGCCTGAAGTAATATCACCAGCGTTACAGGCATTGTGTACATTACCTGTAGCGTTAACACCATCGATAATGTATTGGGTACGGTCAGTTTCTTGGTCTGAATATTCGGCACCCAGATTAAAACTATGTTTAAGCATACCGGTATTAAATTTACCGGTTAAAGCAAGTTGGTCGGTAAAAGCATCAGTATTTGCCACACGTGAGTTGGCACGCGCCCAGACATTTCCTGTTAATTCACTTGTAAAACCTGCTTTGTTGTAAAAGTTACCCTGAGAATCATCTGGATTGGTCCAAAGGTAATCATTTTTAGAGTTGCCATACACAGCAGTATTACTAATTGTTAAGTTATCAGTTAAATCATGTTCTAATTTAATTGTTCCAATCTGATTTTCCTGTTTCTGGAAATCACGATCTTTCCAGCCATAGTATTGACCTTGTTTAACGTCAATTGGCTTGCCGTTGCCATTTAATGGACGATAGTCTGTTGCTGTTGCAGTTCTTGGAGCACCAAATGGGTTATTATAGGGAATACCTGAATCTGGTGTGTCATCGGTTTTTAAGTAGTAATAACTTAGAGTCCCACGGGTAGGGGTGTCCAGACCAAAGCTAATACTCGGTGCAATACCGGCACGTTTATATTCTGCACCGTCTTTCTGGCCGGCTTTTTCATTTTGATGCCCCATGACTGCCACACGTGCCGCAATACCATTACCAAAGTCTTTGTTACCATCTAAAGTAATACGTTGATAATTATCTGTGCCGCCAGCGACCGAACCTTCTAGAAAATCGCCTGCTTTAGCGACTTTAGAAATCATGTTAATGCTACCGCCAGTGGTGCCTGCACCGCCCATGGCAGAAGCAGAACCTTTGGTCACTTCAACTTGTTCTACCGCAAACATTTCACGGTTTTGTGAGGTGGCATTACGAACGCCGTCTACATACATCGAACTTTCAGAGTTATAACCACGAATAAATGGACGGTCACCATTCGGATTACCACCTTCACCTGCACCCAAGGTAATCCCCGGAACTGTACGCAGTGCATCAGCTAAAGTCGTCACTTGTGTATCGGCAATCAGCTGTTTTGAAATCACTGAAACTGACTTGGGGGTGTCGAGTAAAGGCGCAACAAATTTGCTATTCGCAGATTGATCTACTTTTAAGCTGGGTGTTTGTTCAGCTTTGACTTCTTGATGAATAGTCTCTAACTGGATCACCTGTTCTTCTGCCATCGCAGATGCAGCTACCATTGATAAAGATGAAACAATTGCAGAGGAAACGATTTTTTTACGTGTTTTAATGAAGGTCATGTTAAACCTAATAAATGAATGCTAAAAATGTATGCGAATAATAATGATTCTTGTTTTTATTTTTATCTTTTTATCATGGGAATTCATGATCTTTAAGAAAATATTAAATGAGTTTTTAAATGTAATGATATAACAATATCTACTTAAGTTTTTGATTTTAATAAATATTGAAAAATTAATCTGATTATTAAATTTTTATTGAGAATAATGATGTCTATAAAGGGACATAAATTAGGGATTTTTCGTGGAGTACTAATCTAGCGATAATAAAAAACCCTGCCAGGGCAGGGTTTTAAATAACTTTCACTTAAATATTAGAAGTCATATGAAACAGATAGCCAGTAGTTACGGTCTGGAATATAAGTACCCGCTAAACCACTCGTCGTTTTAGTATATAGGAAAGCATTTTCAACTTCGTTATCACTATTAATAAATGACTTATAGTCGCCAAAGTCTTTGTTCAATAAGTTATTCACACGACCTGAAACAGTAACTTGATTGTTGACTTTATAAGATGCACCTAAATTAAATAGCTCATAGGCTTTTAACTTATTGCCGACAGCATCAATTTCACGACTTACATTGACATCGCTTAAATCAGGATCTATGAAACGTACACGGTCAGATTTATATTCAGCTTCTAACCAGGTAGTGAACTTATCATTCACATACCAAGTTCCTGTGAAGTTCAAAGCGTGACGAGGTGTATTTTCAATAGGATTACCTTTATTTTCACCTTCGGTAATTTCAGACTCTAACCAAGTATAGTTTGCTTTTACATCAAAGCTTGGAGAAATTTCATATTTAGCACTAAGTTCCACACCGTAGCTTTCAGCTTCGCCTGCATTGCCTTTAAAGCTAAAGTTTTGCTGATTATCAAAACTGCCTACAGTCATGCAGTTGTTTGCAGGTGCTTGTCCTGTTGGGCGACCTGCCCATAAACAGTTTTCAACGACGCGTGCATCACTGATGATAATATCTTTAAACTGAGTAAAGAACGCAGTGGTAGCTAAAGAGAAATTAGACAAGTTGTCGTAAACGAAACCAAGTTCATAGTTTGTGGTTTCTTCAGGCTTAAGATCTGGGTTGCCCAAATTCACGTTTCGGCCTTGTGAGCTAAAACCATTGATTCCATTATGAAGGTCATTCGCTGTTGGAACTTTATAGCCAGTACTTATACCACCTTTTAAAATCAACTGATCATTGGTGTTCCAAACTAAATATGCGCGAGGTGTAAAGTGACCACCAAAAGCACTATGGTCTTCGTAGCGACCACCGAAAGTGAATGCAAGAGAATCCGTTAGATTCCATTCATCCTCAGCGAACACAGACCAAGAATCTTGTTTAAAAGCAACTCCATTACCTGCTGAGTTATCGATGGTTTCACCATCTTTATATTCAACACCAGCTGTAAGTTTATGGTTGCCAAGTGTTGAAATAATACGAGAATCAACGGTTAGGTCTTTATTTTCTAAAATACGATCTTGTGTACCATCTGAATAATAATTGTATTCAGGTACATTTCCTTTTGGAAGACGACGGCCTTCTTGTTCAGAAGAAACATAGTTTGCAAATGTTTTCCATTGACCTAAGCTAAGCTCAGCATCTACACCTGCAGAAATACGATCTCTTAAGAATTTGATCTCGTCTTTATATGAACCAATTCCTGATGGTAAACCTGTCGTACGGTTGAATTCGTAAAGTTCACCTAAACGGGCATCACTATTATCAAAACGTTGTTTAGCATGATCAAAGTCTACCCAAGTAGAGACATTATCATTTACATTTAGCGTAAGTTTTGTACCCACAGCATAATTATTTGCTTCTACTGTACGTGGGTCACGACCTTGGCTACCTTCATCAATAGTTTTTGCGGGGGTAACAAGTCGATCTGATTGATCGCGGTGGAAAAACTCGCCACGTACTTGTATACCAAGTTTATCTTGAATCACTGGACCATTAACAACTGCACTGGTTTTCCAGTTATTACCAATATCAGAATTTTCTTGAATATTCTGTTCAACAGAAACGTTACCATTCCATTCTGATGCAACTTTCTTGGTAATAATATTAATGATACCGCCCATGGCATCAGAACCATAAAGGGTAGACATAGGACCACGAATGACTTCAATACGTTCAATAGAAGCTAATGGTGGCATAAAGCTTGTACTAAATTCACCAAAACCATTTGGACCAATTGAACCAGAAGTATTCTGACGCTGACCATCGATCAAAATAAGAGTGTAAGATTGATTCAGACCACGCATTTGGATATTTAAACCACCAGTTTTGCCTTGGCCATTTCGTACGTCGACACCTGGTACTTCACTGAGCGCATCTGCAATACTGGTAATACCTTTTTTCTTTAATTCTTCTGCGGTTACTACACTAATTGAAGCAGGCGCATTTTTAATATCTTGTTCAAAACCCGCCGCTGAAACCACAATCGTAGACATTTGATGTGTTGTTGTAGGAGTCGCTGTCTCGTTCACAGTCTCTGCAAAAGTAGATGTTGCTGTAACCCCAAGAATTGCCAATGTAAGTGGACGAAGACTAAAACTATGCATGACCAGATTCCCGAACCGAAGAATAAATTAGTATTGTTGCTCAAATAAGAAACTGGATATTAATGATAGTATTTATCATTTGCAATAAAAATATACATTTTCTCTATTTAAATTGGGTTGAGTAGGTATCTGGAAAGGTGGCAATTCAAGTGAAAAAAGGGCTTAAAAACTGGAACTCGCGCGTATTTTTTGTATATCCTTAAATGTTGTCATATAATGTGGCACATTTTTATAAACCTGTTATAACCTAATATATAGAGGAAGCCATGCAAGTAACTTCTGAAGCGGTTTCGGGCGTTGCCCGTCGTTTAAATGTTTCTGTACCGACGAGCCGTATTAATGAGCAATTTGAAGCTCGTTTAAAGCGCACTGCTAAAACTGCGAAGATCAACGGCTTCCGTCCAGGTAAAGTGCCTGTAAACGTAGTTCGTCGTGAATACGGCGCGGGTATCTACCAAGAAGTAGTAAACGATATTATTCGTGACACAGTTTTCGAAGCGATCCAGCAAGAAAAAATCAATGCTGTGGGCATGCCAAACATCGAAAAAACTGAAATGAAAGACGACGCGCTGGTATATACAGCGACTGTTGAAGTTTATCCAGAAATCGAAGTGAAATTCGACGGTTTGGAAGTTGAGCGTAAAGCAGCTGAAGTAAATGACAAAGACGTTGAGAAGATGATTGAAAATCTTCAAAAACAACGTGCTGCTTGGGCTGAAACAAAAGGCATGGCTAAAAAAGACATGCAAGTAACTTTTGATTTTGAAGGTTCAATCGACGGCGAAAAATTTGAAGGCGGTTCTGCAGAAGACTTCAAACTAGTACTTGGTTCTGGTCGTATGATCCCTGGCTTCGAAGACGGTATCGTTGGTATGAAGAAAGGCGAAGAGAAAGTGATTGATGTAACTTTCCCTGAAGACTACCAAGCTGAAAACCTTGCTGGTAAACAAGCTCAATTCAAAATCACTGTGAAGCTTGTTGAAAAGCAAAAACTTCCAGAAATCGATGCTGAATTCCTGAAAATCTTCGGTGTATCTGAAGAAGAAGGCGTTGAGAAGTTAAAAGCTGACGTTCGTAAAAACATGGAACGTGAAGTGAAGAATGGCCTTCGCAACCAGGTTAAAGGCGCGACTTTCGATGCACTTGTAGCTGCAAACGAAGTTGAACTTCCAGCTGCTATGCTTGCTCAAGAAATTGACCGTCAACGTCAACAAATGATCCAGCAGTTCACACAGCAGTTTGGTGCTCAAGGTGCGAAAGCATTTGATTCAAGCATGCTTCCAGACGAATTGTTCAAAGAACAAGCTGAAAAATCTGTAAAACTTGGCGTACTTGTAAGTCGTGTTTTAGCTGATGCGAAAATTGAAGTAGATGCTGCACGCGTTGAAGCGTACATCGAAGACATGGCTTCTTCTTATGAAGATCCAAACGAAGTAATTGAATACTTCAAAAATGATGCGCAACAACGTGCCCAAATCGAAGCAGTTGTACTAGAAGACCAAGTTGTTGATTACATTTTGGCTTCTGCTAAAGTAACTGATGCGACTGTAAGCTATGAAGACTTATTGAAAGAGCAGCAAGCTCGTCAACAAGGCTAATTTAGCTTTCGATAAAAAAGGCGCTTAATGCGCCTTTTTTTCATATTTATGCCTGAAAAAAGCATTTCTGTTTTTCACAAAACTAATGCAAAAAATATAATGGATTTGTTGGCGAATTTTTTGCAATTTCAGTGATTATCCCTCATATTGTGATTATGGGTTAGGTCACAAAAAATTTAGGAATAAATAAACGTATGTATGTTCCAACGATTGAAAACGCTTTAGTGCCAATGGTGGTAGAACAATCCTCTCGTGGTGAGCGTTCTTTTGATATTTATTCACGCCTTTTGCGTGAACGTGTAATTTTTATGACGGGCGAAGTTGAAGACAACATGGCGAACCTGATCGTTGCGCAAATGTTGTTTTTAGAGGCGGAAAATCCAGATAAAGATATTCATCTATATATCAATTCACCAGGCGGTTCGGTAACTGCGGGTATGGCGATTTATGACACCATGCAGTTTATCAAACCTGATGTCGTAACGTACTGCATGGGTCAGGCAGCATCAATGGGTGCGTTCCTGCTGAATGCCGGTACCAAAGGCAAGCGTTATTGCCTTGAAAATGCCCGTGTCATGATTCACCAGCCATTGGGTGGTTTCCGTGGTCAGGCTTCAGATATTGAAATTCATGCACGTGAAATCCTGTTTATTAAAGAACGTTTAAACCGTTTAATGGCTGAACACAGCGGTCAGGATTACGAGAAAGTTGCACGTGATACAGACCGTGACAACTTTATGACTGCTCAGCAAGCGAAAGAATACGGTCTTGTGGACGAAGTTTTAACTAAACGTCCATAAGTTTTAAAGATTGAGATAATGGAGTAAATATGTCCGAACATCCTCAAGGACAAAAGCATTGTTCATTTTGCGGTAAAACGCAGTCTGAAGTCGGGAAGCTGATTGCAGGCGAGGACGCATACATTTGTAACGAATGTGTGGACGTATGCTTAGATTTGGTTCAAACCAGTCAGCAGGTGGAAACCAATGACTGGGCCAATCGTCCTTTGCCGAAACCGCATGAAATTCGTGCGGCCTTGGATCAATATGTGATTGGTCAGGACGTCGCGAAAAAAACCTTGTCAGTTGCGGTTTATAACCATTACAAGCGCTTGAAAGTGCAAAATAATGGCAAGAAAGCTGATGATTCAGTCGAGCTTTCAAAAAGTAATATTATGTTGGTTGGTCCGACAGGATCGGGCAAAACCTTGCTTGCACAAACGCTGGCACGTCTTCTTGATGTTCCATTTGCCATGGCAGATGCAACGACACTGACCGAAGCCGGTTATGTGGGTGAAGATGTAGAAAACATCGTACAGAAGCTACTGCAAAAAGCCGATTACGATGTCGAAAAAGCGCAAAAGGGCATTATCTATATCGACGAGATCGACAAGATTACCCGCAAGTCTGAAAACCCATCCATCACGCGTGATGTATCGGGTGAAGGTGTTCAGCAAGCATTATTGAAAATGATTGAAGGTACGGTTGCATCAATTCCGCCACAAGGTGGACGTAAGCATCCGCAGCAAGAATTTATTCAGATTGATACCTCGAACATCCTGTTTATCTGTGGTGGTGCATTCTCAGGACTTGAGAAAATTGTACAGCAACGTCAGGAAAAAGGTGGCATCGGCTTTACTGCAGAAGTGCGTAAAAAAGATGAAACCAAGAAGCTGTCTGACTTGTTCCGTCAAGTTGAAGCAACTGACCTGGTAAAATTTGGTTTGATTCCAGAATTTATTGGTCGTTTGCCAGTAATTGCCACTTTGGACGAGTTGGATGAAGAAGCATTGATGCAGATTCTGACTGAGCCGAAGAATGCGTTAACCCGTCAGTATCAACATCTGTTTGATATGGAAGATGTGGATCTGGTTTTTGAAGAATCGGCATTACGTGCAGTGGCTAAGAAAGCAGTTGAGCGTAATACAGGTGCACGTGGTCTACGTTCGATCCTAGAAAATTCATTGCTGGAAACCATGTATGACTTGCCAAGCCGTAGCGATGTCGGCACTGTCGTCATCAATGAAGCCGTGATTAAAGGTGAAGCAGAGCCGGAATACCGTGCCGAGCGTCAGCCACATGATCAGCAAGAGACTGCGACAAAAATAGATTTAAAGGTCGTGAATAGCAAATCCGCTTAATTGCTATTCGTCCGAAACGTGCGAAAACTCCGTGTTTTCGCACGTTTTTTATTTCCAAAAATAAAGCTCGGTGTTAATCTGATTCACTAGGCGTGGATGCCTAAAACTTATAAAAAACAAATCGCAAAGCACTTGCATACAAAAGAATAAAGACGCAGTGAGGGATAAGCATGCGTGGAGTCGCAATTGTACTCATCAGCAGTTTGGCATTGCTGGGGTGTCATGGTAAGAAAGCCGTCGTTGAGCCTACACAGCCACTCAGCACTTTAAAAAATATCGATCTTGAAAAAAAACCGGGCTTCGTCGAGCAGCATCGTATCGGCATGTTTACCATTGGCGGTTGGGTCAATCAAAAGCAGGGCAACCAGTTTCAGACGGTGAAACCGCAGCATGATGAAGCCGCCATCGTGTATTTATACCGGCCCGATTCTAAATGGAATCGTCAGGAAATTGTCGCTGCCAGCCTGTTTATCAATCAAGAACATATTCCAAGCTTATTGCACAACCATTATTACTGGATTGAAGTGCCTGCAGGGACCTATCGTTTGAGTACCAGTCGACCGCTAGGCGCGCTGCATTTCCAGAAACCTAAATATCTGGATTTTACTGTCGAAGCGGGACAGTCTTATTTTATTAAATATGATGAAGAGAATATCAGTACACGCCGGAGTGTTTCAGGGCCACTCATGCTGATGCCAGAAAAAGTTGGTCTGAATGAAATTACTTTTACTCAGCTAAAATCAGACAGTTTTAACTTCGTGGCACAAGATCAGGAAACTGGCCAGATTCGTAAAAAAGCCCAAAAAATTGAACCGACTGCTTATGATCCATCATTGGATGTACAGCTAAAAGCACCTTTTAAACTTTGGGATCCACGGACTTGGTAATTGACATTTTATTGAGAAAATATAATAAAAAAGCACCCTGAATGGGTGCTTTTTTATACAGATTTAATTAGCCCGCAGCAGCGTCAACTACTGGAATCTTACCAATTTTTGCTTGCCAGATTTTAGGTGCAGTCGCGTGAATAGAAGTACCATTCACATCAACCGCTACAGATACCGGCATATCTTTTACCACAAACTTGTAAATTGCTTCCATACCCAGGTCAGCAAAGGCAACCACTTCAGCTTCGCGAATAGCTTTAGACACGAGGTAAGCAGCACCACCGACAGCCATCAGGTAAGTTGCCTGGTTGTCTTTAATGGCTTCAACGGCAGCAGGACCACGGTCTGCTTTACCGATCATGCCGAACATGCCAGTTGCTTCAAGAACTTGACGCGTAAATTTATCCATACGCGTAGCCGTTGTTGGGCCAGCAGGGCCTACAACTTCGTCGCCGACTGGATCAACAGGGCCAACGTAGTAGATAAACTTGCCTTTCAGATCAACAGGAAGTTCTTCACCGTTGTTCAGCATGTCGACCATACGTTTGTGTGCAGCATCACGACCTGTATAGATTGTACCGTTAAGAAGAAGTGTATCGCCTGGTTTCCAGCTATTCATTTCTTCTTGGGTAATCGTGTCAAGGTCAACACGTTTAGAAGATGAAGAATCCCAAGTCACAGCAGGGTAGTCTTCAAGTTTAGGTGCTTGAATATGTGCAACACCTGTACCATCTAACTGGAAGTGTGCATGACGAGTCGCAGCACAGTTCGGGATCATACCAACTGGTTTACCTGCAGCATGACATGGATAATCTTTGATTTTAATATCAAGTACAGTGGTTAAACCGCCAAGACCTTGTGCACCAATACCCAAAGCATTTACTTTTTCGAAGATTTCGATACGAAGCTCTTCCATTTTGCTTTGTGGACCACGACGAAGCAATTCGTCCATGTTGATCTCTTCCATCAATGCTTCTTTGGCAAGCATCATGGCTTTTTCAGCAGTACCACCGATCCCGATTCCCAGCATACCTGGTGGACACCAGCCTGCACCCATGGTTGGAACAGTTTTCAGTACCCAATCCACGATTGAATCAGATGGGTTTAACATTGCTAGTTTAGATTTGTTTTCTGAACCGCCACCTTTGGCTGCCACAGTGATATCTACTTTATTACCAGGCACAAGCTTGTGGTAAATCACGGCAGGAGTGTTGTCTTTGGTGTTCTTACGACCAAATGCAGGATCAGCCAGAACTGATGCGCGAAGCACGTTCGAGTTTTCTAAATAACCCTGACGTACGCCTTCATTGATTGCATCATCCAGGCTCATGGTTAAATCGAATTTAACGTCCATGCCCACTTCAACAAATACGTTGACGATACCGGTATCTTGACAGATTGGGCGGTGGCCTTCTGCACACATGCGTGAGTTAATTAAGATTTGTGCGATCGCATCTTTAGCAGCTTTGTTCTCTTCACGATCATACGCACGGCTCATCGCTTGGATAAAGTCCTGTGGGTGATAGTAAGAAATGAACTGAAGCGCATCTTTAACTGATGTGATCAAGTCATCTTGCTTGATAATAGTTGTCATACAAATATCTCTTGAGCGGGCTGATAGCTAGCGGGCTAAATTATAAGACAAAAGAATCGGGTTGTGGGCATTTTGGGCGAGCATTGGCCGAAAGTTTATAGTTTAAGCAATCTGAGCAAGGACTTTAGCTATTCCATGGGTCAAATATGACAGCAAGTTGTCATATTCAATGTCATATTTCAGATAAAAAATACGCATAATTTTGCTTATTCCGTATTAAGCGATTGAATTTTATTAATTATTTTAAATTTAATAAAAAACCAGATTGTCATATAACTGTCATAAAACTTTTACATAATGCAGCTATTGAAACGGGAGATCCTAACAATGGTTACAGGTATTTTGATGGCAGCTGGTTTTTGTGTATATATCGCTGCAACTTGGATGTACGGTCAGAAAGAAGATCAAGCCTAAGCTTTATCTTCTTTTTTATTTTAAGACCTCAAAGAATTAACCTATCTTCAAATCTTCAAATCTTCAAATCTTCAAATCTTCAAATCTTCAAATCTTCAAATCTTCAAATTTTCAAATCCAGTTATAAAAATATTTGAAAACTCAAATTTAAAAAGTATCTCTCCTATAGCTTACTCAAGCCATGTTGACCATTTACATTTTTAACCCAGAAAAACTCAAAGCCTGAAAACCCTTACACATGCGGCATTTTTTATTGCTTAGACTGTTTCTCTCAACTTCTAGAAACAGGCAAGTAGAATGAACAATTTTAATGCAAGTGATATTAAAGAACATGCTTCAGTCATTGCTTCATGTGGTACTCAAGTCGGGAAGGTGGACCATTTAGAAGGTCAGGATTCAATTAAATTAACAAGAAGTGATGATGAAAATAATGAGCATCATCTGATTCCCTTGAGTTGGGTAAGTGAAATCAAAGACGATAGTGTCGTGCTCAATAAAACTGCGGAAGAGGTACGTAAAGAGTGGACTACCTTATAAGAAATTAAAGTTAGTGGACTGAAAAGCAGGGCTGCTTCAGCTTAATTTTTTATGTCACAGACTTTATGAGTAACCGTTGAAAATGCCAGTTCGAAAGACTGGCATTTTTATTGTTTATTAAAACGAGATAATGATCGCGTGCTGAATTTATTGAAGCTATGAGTGTTTTTTTATAAAAAAACCACCTGATTTTTCAATCAGATGGTTTGGAAAACTTAAATTCAAGAAGTATTAAGCTTCTTGCTGCTCGGCCTGAATCGCGGTTAAGGCAATGGTAAACACGATGTCATCGACCAAGGCACCACGCGACAGGTCATTCACAGGCTTATTCAAGCCTTGCAGCATTGGCCCGACACTGACTACATTGGCAGCACGTTGTACCGCTTTATAGGTCGTGTTACCGGTATTCAGATCCGGGAAAATAAATACATTGGCACGTCCAGCCACTTGTGAATCAGGTGCCTTTTGGCGCCCCACGCTTTCCACCGATGCTGCATCATATTGTAATGGCCCATCAATCAACAGGTCAGGACGACGTTCTTTGGCAATGCGTGTAGCTTCCGCGACTTTTTCCACATCAGCGCCAGTACCCGAAGTTCCTGTCGAATAGGAAATCATGGCAATGCGTGGATCTATACCAAAGGCTTTGGCAGAATCGGCGGACTGGATTGCAATTTCGGCCAGCTGTTCTGCATCAGGGTCCGGATTGATCGCACAGTCACCATACACATAGACTTCATCTGGCAACAGCATAAAGAATACGGAAGATACCAGTGAGTAATCCGGAGCAGTCTTAATCAGCTGGAAAGCAGGACGTACCGTATTCGCCGTGGTATGCACTGCACCCGACACCAAACCGTCAACCTGATCCAGCGCCAGCATCATGGTGCCAAGTACTACTGTATCTTGCAGTTGTTCACGGGCCTGTAGTTCGTTGAGCTTGCCTTTACGCAGCTCCACCATCTTGTCGATGTAGTTTTCACGCACCAGATCCGGATCAAGAATTTCCAGATCTTCAGGCAATTCAATACCGCGAGCTTTGGCTACTTCTAGCACAGCTTCAGGCTTGGCCAGCAAAATACACTGTGCAATACCACGCGCCTGACAAATGGCCGCAGCCTGTACGGTACGCGGTTCATCACCCTCTGGCAGTACAATACGTTTTTTCGCAGCAATCGATTTCTGTACCAGTTCATGACGGAAAGCGGAAGGTGACAGACGTGGCTTATAAGAACCATTCAACATTTGATTCAGCCATTCCGGATTGATATGGCTTGAAACAAAACGTGTCACCTGATCTGCACGTTCGGTATCATCCACTGGAATTTCATTGCTCAGATTTGCCAGTTTTTGTGCGGTTTCAAAAGTGCTAAGTGGCGTATGTAAAATCGGTAAACCTTGCTTGATGGCAGCTTGACAGAATTCCAGTACATGATCATTTGGCTGTTGATGTTCAGTCAGCACCAGACCGGCCAAAGGAATCCCATTACTGCTGGCCAGACTACTTGCCAGTAATACGTCAATCCGGTCAGAGGCACTAATAATTAATTCGCCAGCCACAAATTTATGCAATTCATGTTCAATATTGGCTGAAATCAGGCTGCTATGTTGTACACGGCGCTGTTTGGCTTCGCCTTCGTTAATCCAGTAGGCAGAAATATGTGCAGCCAGATCAGACATGCGCGGCACACTTAAGGTTTTACTGAAAGGCACCAAGCCAATCACTGGTAATTTTTCAGAGCCAATATGCGGATGCGTCTGCTGAATGGCGGTGATAAATTCGGCGGTTTCAGCTTTAAGGCGTAAATCCGGATTCAGCGTGACAGGAATCTGCGCAGATTCTTCAGGTAGGCCTTTGGTGCGCATCAACATGATGCCCGCAAGGCGGGTAGAGCTAGCGCCACCAAAATTACGCAGCTGATGTTCAACTTTATCTGCGGTTTGGCTTGGCTGCTGAATATTGGCATTGCTGACGACAATAACTTTGGCATCCAGTGCTTGTGCCAGTGAAGCATTCAAATCATCGGCAAAACTGTCCTGAGTATTTGGCAACAGCCCTTCGACAATAATTAGGTCATGCTGTTTAGCAATTTGACGATGCAGACGCACCGCTTCTTCAAGCAATTCATCCTGTTCACCCAGATTGATCTGCTGCAAGACTTTGCTATAACGGATAGGTTCAACCGTTTCACTTTGAGAAATATGACGATACAAAGCCGTGGTGCGGTCTTCGATTTCATTCAATTCCTGGGCAAAAGGTTTCAGGAAACCAGCTTTTACCCCTTGGCATTCCAGTGCATAAATCAGGCCCAAACATGCAGAAGTTAAGCCTACGCCTTCCCCCGTGGGAACCAATAAAATTGTTTTCATAAATTATGTCAGTCGCAGAATAATAAAAATCAGTGAAAAAGAAGCTAAAGCCTGCTTATGCAGGCATTACCTCAGCTTGAGACTTTTTTGCAGTATTGCGCTCCACTTCAAGTTCAACCACACTTTGAACTTCCCGGGCAATACGGCCTTCTTCATCTGTTGGCACTACCCAGATTTGTGGGCCTGTACCTGAATCAATTCGGCCTTCGGTACCGCGTTTCAGCTCATTATTAGCATTTTTATCCAGACTGAAACCGAAATGAGGCAGGTAAGTCATGGTTTTTTCGCGGATATACGCTGAGTTTTCGCCAATGCCGCCAGTGAAGAACAGACCATCAAGACGTGGCAGACCACAGCTCAACGCTGCCAGAGACTTAGCTAAACGGTAGCAGAATACTTCAATCGCCAGTGTGGCATCTTCATTGCCTTGTTCTGAAGCTTCAATCAGGGTACGCATGTCATTGGACAGATCAGACAAGCCCAAAAGACCACTTTGGCTATTCAGCATCTTGTCAATTTTATAAATATCCCAACCCAGGTTTTTCGCCAGGAAGCTGTGCAGACTTGGGTCAACATCGCCACTGCGTGTGCCCATAACAATACCTTCAAGTGGAGTTAAACCCATTGAGGTATCTACACTTTTCCCATTCCAAACGGCACAGGTCGAGCTACCATTACCTAAATGCGCGGTTAACCAGCCACCTTGTTTGAAACTGCCTGCCAGTTCAGAACCACGCTCTGACACATAGGCATGACTAGTCCCGTGGAAACCATAGCGACGCACACCATGGGCGGTATATAAAAATTTCGGCAGGGCATAACGATAAGCATGCGCTGGCATGGTTTGGTGGAAGGCAGTATCAAATACCGCAACCTGTGGTAATTCCGGGAATAAACGTTTAGTGGCTTCAATGCCAATCAGGTGTGCCGGATTATGTAATGGTGCAAGCGGCGTTGCTTCACGAATTTTTTCAATAATCTCGTCATTGATCAGTTCAGCCTTGGTCAGGCTGCCACCATGTACGACACGGTGACCGATCGCGTCCGGACGGTAGTTGGCCAGACGTTCAAGACCCACTTCCAGTGCTTTTTTGTGGTCAGCAAATGGAATATGGATATCGACTGGCTTATTGCCAACCGTTACACCTTTAATGCGAGCATTCTCTGTGCCTAAGTTCTCAGCTAAACCATGAATACGGAAATTCTGCTCCTCAAGAAGTAATGCAAACTTGATTGAAGAAGAGCCACAATTAATAACTAATACTGATTTAGACACGATTGATTACCCAATTTTTAATTAAAATTCTCGTCCATTTGCTTGACCCAATTGCGGGCAATGAAGCAGCAATCCAGATCAATGAATATGTTTTAACATTTGTTTTTTTTCTGTCCTAGATAGACTTTAGCAGATTAGACTTAAGCATTATCGACCGATTTAACAATAATAACTAAAATTTATCAGTTCATAGTTTTCATTTATAAATAAAATGATGCTGAAAATATCATCAATAAGAATACTAAACTCTGCTTAAATTTAATTTTAGAACAGATTAATTCTTTAGTTTAGCGCCTGAAAGGCAAATATTGTTTTTACATACAATTCTATAAAGAGATTCATGAATAAAATGACCCGAAGGTTCTGATCCATCTATTTCAGTGTCAATTTTTCTGTCCATAAAAAAAACAGCCTCATAAATGAGGCTGTTTTTAAGTTAGCAATCTGAATATTTATTGGCGAATCTGACCATCACCAAAGACAATCCATTTCTGCGACGTCAGGCCTTCAAGACCGACTGGGCCACGAGCATGGATTTTATCGGTTGAAATCCCGATTTCTGCGCCTAAGCCATATTCAAAACCATCTGCAAAACGAGTAGAGGCATTGATCATGACCGAACTTGAATCTACACCCGCCAGAAATTCGCGAGCCAGACTGTAGTTTTCAGTAATAATGGAATCGGTATGATGCGAGCCATATTTGTTGATGTGCTCAATGGCTTCTTCTATACCAGAAACGACTTTGATCGCCAGAATCGGGCCCAGATACTCGGTATACCAGTCTTCTTCAGTGGCCGTAATGACTGCATCTTCAAGAATACGCTGGGTTTCCCGGCAACCACGAAGTTCGACTTTTTTCTCTTGGTAAAGCTCTGCGATGCGTGGCAAGAATTCTTCAGCGACTTTTTCATCGACCAGCAGGGTTTCCATGGCATTACATACACCATAGCGATGGGTTTTGGCATTGAGCGCAATAGGCAATGCTTTCAACAAATCTGCTTGAGCTTCCACATACACATGACAGTTGCCATCTAAATGTTTAATGACCGGTACGCGTGCTTCCTCGGTAATTCGTTCGATTAGGCTCTTGCCGCCACGAGGCACAATCACATCCACATATTCGGTCATGGTAATCAACTGGCCCACTGCAGCGCGGTCAGTCGTATTCACGACCTGTACGGCAGCCTCAGGCAAGCCTGCGACTTTCAGGCCATGCTGAATCGCGACAGCAATGGCCTGATTTGATTCCAGAGCTTCTGAGCCACCCCGTAAAATAATGGCATTGCCTGATTTGAGTGCGAGTGATGCAGCTTCCAACGTGACGTTAGGACGTGACTCGTAGATCATGCCGACCACACCCAAAGGCACACGCATCTTGCCCAGTTGAATCCCGGATGGGCGATAAGCCATATCACTAATTTCACCAATCGGATCTTTCAGGCCAATGACATCTTTTAGACCCTGCAACATACCTTTAAAGCGTGCGGGGTTGAGTTCTAAGCGATCAAGCAGGGCTGAGTCCAGATTGTTGTTATGCGCCTTGGTCATATCTTTCTGGTTAGCAGCCAAAATAGCAGCTTGGCTATTTTCCAAAGCCGTATAAATAGCGGATAACGCATTATTTTTAGTTTGGGTGGACGCGCGAGCCAAAATGCGAGACGCTTGGCGTGCCTGCTGTCCTACCGTTTGCATGTATTGTTCAATAGACTCTTGCATAGCGGTTTGATCACTTAGAAATTTCATTTCGATATTAACAGCCTGCTGCTGCACAATGAAGCCCATCTGTTAAAAATCATCCGTTTTCGCAGACTTCTAAACATTTTGAAAATGTTTTCTGTTTAAAAGCAGATAAGTGGTCACTGAAGCGGTTGCTTGTGAAAAGCAGCTCTGTATAGAATGAAACACGCGGCATTGATGTCATTTATAATTATTAAAGAGCAGGATGCGTGTTCAGGCACACCGGAATGTGCCTGAATTATAAGATCTGTTAAGCATGACTTGCACAATAAAAATAAGGCAAGGACGGAGGAAAAGGAATATGAATTCCATTATCCACATGGACGCCCATGTATTGGAACAACATAGACACGATGGTTTTTTTGATTTTTATGATAAGCACAGTTTTAAGCAGCCACCACGCACCACCTGGATGGATGGCTGGAAAATCGAATATATGGCGATCGCCCGTCCAGATACCTTACATTTAAGACCCATGGTGATTATTGGGGGAGCTTTCCAGAATTTTAACTCCTACAAATATTGTGTAGAGCAGCTTTTTGATGCAGGTCCCATCATTCTGATTGACCTGCCGTCCATGGGGGCCAACCAGCAGATTGGTAATGTCGACACAGGTCTGTCTGCCGGAACACTGGAGCTTGAAGACCTTGCTGCGATGCTGGGGCGCTGGCTGGAACAGATGCAGCTGCCGCAAGTGGCAATTCTAGGCATGTCCTTGGGTTCAGTGGTGGCTTCCTGTTTGGCAGATCAGCGTCCTGAACTGGTCGATCGGATGATCCTGATGGGTGTGATGCAGAAAACCCGTAAAAGCTGGCGGATGCTGCTGGAAGAGTCTTTGCATCTAATGAAAGAACAGCGTATGGATGAATTTGGTCAGGCCGTCATTTTGTACCTGGTGAATCATGCACGTTTAACAGAAACCCGGATGTCACCGACTGCAAAGCGTTTGTTCTTTAAACAGATGGCGGAATTTACGGCCACCGAACAGGATCGTTATGATATCAATTGCAACCGTTTATTGCGTCTGACCAATGTGCCGATTCCACAGTGCAAAGTGCTGGTGGCATGTGGGCAATATGACAGTTTTACCTTGCCACATGAGAATGCCAATTTTGCCCTGCAATGTCCGAATATGCAGTATGTACAAATTGCAGGCGCCGATCATGTACCGCAGTTACAACGTCGTAAAGAAACCATGCATCTGTTTGCAACCTTCTTACGTGATGAACCGGTCGATCAGTTGCCGGGAATTATTCCGTTTAGCCCTGAGCAGATACAGCAGCTTGAACGTCGCGGTGAAGAGCGGATTCAGGTGCAAGATTCACAGCGTTTCCTCAGTCATCGTCATTCTGATCTCATTTTAAAAGCAGAGATCGTGGACATGAATTTCTTTGGGGTATTGCTGGAGTTAGATGTAGAACAGGCAGTATGCGCAACAGCTTATCCACGTGATCTGGCCTTGCATCTGGAAGATGAAGTTGGGGAATTTCAGATTGAGTGCCTGATCTTTGAACAGGATGATACTCAGCTGCGTGCTTTATTCAAACATGGCAGTTTTGAAGTCGCAGAACGCTTATTACGCTTTGTACAAATGCAAAAAGTACTGTCACAAACTGAAGTATTTGATGCAGCAATTTAAAAAACAGCAGCATTAAAAAACAGCGTACTTAAACGCTGTTTTTTTTCACGGCATGAATCATCCAGACCAGATCACCTAAATGTTCATCCTGCTCATGAGTCGGGTTTGGCTGATGAGGCTCGGCAAAATAACGTTGTGGTTGTTGTACCTCAACCTGGTCAAATCCTGCATCTTGAAAAAAGTGCTGTAGTTCTTGAGGGGATTTAAAATGAAAGGTAAACGCACTTCGAGACATGAATTTAAGCAGACGGCTACTGCTCCAGATAAAGTTCGCTAGTTTATTTTTCACCGGTTCGGGGTAAATATCGCTGAGATAGTGAACTGCCGGGAAATACTGCGCATTTTCTGTAATACCCTGCATCAGAATGCGTAACATCTGCTGATCAAAATAATTAATCAGTCCTTCACTAATGACCACTAAGGGCTGGTTGCGGTCAAACATCTGAAAAATACAGTCCAGTTCTTCACTAAAAATATCGGCAGTCAGGACTTCAGGTGCATGCTGATCAATTTGCTGTAAAGCCTGCGTCTTGATCTTGGCCATATCAGGCAAATCCAGTTCACGATAATTAATCTCTGGAAATTTCTGTCTGAAATTCCAGCTGCGTGGAGATAGTCCGCAGGCAATTTCAAGAACCTGAAGTTGTGGATGTTGCTCAATTAGTTGACACAGATGCTCATCAATCATCTGATGGCGCTGCTTAAGTGTCGTACGCATGCTACCGCCAACATGGCGTTCCGCCCAGGATTCAAGTGGATGCAACAGTTTGGCCAGAAACTTGCCTTTGGATGTAGCAAAGGCTGGATGTGAGATCCCCATTTGATACCAGATATAGCCGGTATAGTGCGCCGTAAAAGAAATATGGCGATGTTGCGAAAGTGAGTCTGTCATATAGTTCTGACCTTATTGTTATTTTTAAGTTGATTAAATAAAAGTGTAAACTTTTCATTACTATAATAAAAAAGGAACACCTTGTCGTGCCCCTTTTTCATATTGATTGGATTTAAAAAGTTTTAGCTGGACTGCTGTTTAAATGCCAGTATTTCATCACGGATCTCGCGCCATTCTTCACCCAGATTCAGTTCGTCACCAATCTGGATGTTCGGGATGTTGCCGCGCATGCATTCCAGGCGTTGCTGGTTCGGGAAGGGCAAATCTACAATCCCTTCCAGTGCAATACATTGTGCTGCACGATCATTGCAGACCAGACCCATATCACAACCAGCTTTGAGTGCGGCCTGAATTCGGGCATCGGCACCGCCTGCGACACATGCGGCCTGCATGCTTAAATCATCCGAGAACAGGACACCGTCAAAACCAAGCTCCTGACGTAAAACTTTCTGAATCCAGAATTCCGAGAAGCCTGCCGGATTGGGATCGACCTGACTATAGATGACATGAGCCGGCATCAGCGCATCTAGTTGTGGTTGCAGTTGGATAAAGCTTCGCATGTCTTTTTGCTGGATTTCTGCATAGGAGCGCGTATCAATCGCTGCAGCAACATGTGAGTCCGCTTTGACCGAGCCATGCCCGGGGAAATGTTTACCAGTTGAAGCCATACCGGCACGTTTCATACCTTTTAGAAATGCGCTGGCTAGTGGAATAATGTCCTGGATATTTTGGGCAAAGCTACGATCACCGATCACATCACTGATATCATTCAAGTCCAGTACCGGGGCAAAGCTGAAATCAATGCCAACAGCCAGCACTTCAGCTGCCATCAGCCAGCCGCATTTTTCAGCCAGTTCCAAAGCACGCTGTGGATCATTACTATAAAGTTCGCCAAATCTTCCCATTGCAGGCAGCAGGGTAAAGCCTTGTCTTAAACGCTGGACACGACCGCCTTCCTGATCGACCGCAATTAAAATATCAGGACGCACCTGACGCATATGATCGGTCAAAGCACGGACTTGCGCCGGAGATTCGATATTGCGACCAAATAAAATCACTCCACCGACTTGCGGCGCACTTAATAGTTCAATATCTTCTTGAGTGAGGGTTGTGCCTGCGATGTCGAGCATCAATGCGCCAATCATATGCGGAATCCGTTTTAGAGTTTTTCGGAGAAAACAATACCTGAATTCTGCAATGATTTGCTACACTTTGTCAGCACAGAATATGATAAAACTACACGACATAAACATATTAAGTTGTTTAAGATGCTGAATACGTTAAATTCTGGTCGAAAAGCAACACGGTCACATTGGTCTCTAGGCCAAGGAAGTACGAATTATTTATGAAATTTCAAACTATAGCTTGCGCAGTTGCGATTGCGACAGGTGGATTCTTTTTTACCCATGTAGTGAATGATGCGATTGCGGCCAACAGTAATGAAGTGGTCAGTAAAGCAATTCAGCCATCTCAAGAGCAGGCGCTGGTGTCACGTCAGCTGGCAACCCTGGTTGACCGTCAGCATTATTTAAATATGCGTCTGGATGCCCAGACCTCACAGCGTATTTTTGATTTCTAT